>JAITPM010000054.1 GCA_031289425.1 Fusobacteriaceae bacterium | reverse complement strand
ATATTTTGGTAGGGAAAACTGCACCAAAAGGAGAAACAGAACCACCTGCAGAAGAAAAACTACTTAGAGCTATATTTGGAGAAAAAGCCAGAGACGTAAGAGATACTTCTCTTAGGATGCCTCATGGATCCAAGGGTACTGTTGTAGATATATTGGAATTATCTCGTGAAAATGGTGATGAATTAAAAGCTGGAGTAAATAAAGCTATTAGAGTTCTTGTAGCTGAAAAAAGAAAAATAACAGTAGGAGATAAGATTTCAGGGCGCCATGGAAATAAAGGGGTGGTATCTAGAGTATTACCTGCAGAAGATATGCCATTTTTAGCTGATGGAACGCATGTTGATATTGTGCTTAATCCATTAGGAGTACCTTCACGTATGAATATAGGACAAGTTTTGGAAGTGCATCTAGGGCTTGCTATGGGGAAATATAATGATGGAACATATATTTCAACGCCGGTGTTTGATGGAGCATCAGAAGATCAAATTAAAGAATATTTGGAACAAATAGGATACCCTAGAAGTGGAAAAGTAGACCTGTACGATGGAAGAACAGGAGATAAGTTTGATAGTCAAGTAACAGTAGGAATGATGTATATACTAAAACTTCACCACTTGGTAGAAGATAAAATGCATGCCAGAGCAATCGGACCTTACTCTCTAGTAACACAACAACCGTTGGGAGGGAAAGCACAATTTGGTGGACAAAGATTAGGGGAAATGGAAGTGTGGGCGTTGGAAGCATACGGAGCTTCTACAATTTTACAAGAAATGTTAACGGTAAAATCTGATGATATTACAGGAAGAACAAAAACTTACGAGGCTATAATTAAAGGAGAAGAAATGCCTGAACCTGATTTACCAGAATCGTTTAAGGTATTGTTGAAAGAATTTCAAGCTTTGGCATTGGATATAGAGTTGTATGATGCTGATGGAAAGGCTATAAATGTTAATGATGAAATAAGTAAAGATGATCCTACAGTTGAGGCACCTACCGTTTAGATATTTAATGCAAAGGAATAGTATTTTTATCCGTTATCATTAAAATTTGTAAGTCTATTAGAAAAAGGAGGCTTTTAAATAATGGGAATTGGGAATTTCGAAAAAATAAGGATAAAATTGGCATCTCCAGAAAAAATCTTAGAATGGTCACATGGAGAAGTAACAAAACCTGAAACTATAAATTATAGAACATTAAACCCGGAGAGAGATGGGTTGTTTTGTGAAAAAATATTTGGACCAACTAAAGATTGGGAATGTGCATGTGGAAAATATAAAAGAATGAGATATAAGGGTCTTGTTTGTGAGAAATGTGGAGTAGAAGTAACAAGATCTAAAGTGAGAAGAGAGAGAATGGGTCATATTTCTCTTGCAGCGCCGGTATCACATATTTGGTATTCAAAGGGGACTCCAAATAAAATGGCTCTAGTACTTGGAATATCTCCTAAAGAATTGGAATCTATTTTGTATTTTGCAAGATACGTTGTAACAAAACCATATGAAAATACTTTGGAAGTTGGTAAAATTTTAACAGAAAAAGAATTTAAATTATACAAACAACTTTATGGAAATAAATTTGAAGCTTTTATGGGTGCAGAAGCAATTTTAAAATTGCTTGAAAACATTGATTTGGAAGCTTTGAGAGTTGAGCTTGAAAAAGAATTAGAAGAAGTTAATTCATCTCAAAAGAGAAAAAAAGCAGTGAAGAGATTAAAGATAGTAAGAGATTTTATTGCCTTTGGAAATAAACCGCAATGGATGATACTTAAAAATGTTCCTGTTATTCCTGCTGATTTACGTCCAATGGTACAATTGGACGGAGGCAGATTCGCTACTTCTGACTTGAATGATCTCTATAGAAGGGTTATAAATAGAAATAACAGATTAAAAAAATTGTTGGAGATAAGAGCTCCAGAGATAGTTGTAAAAAATGAAAAAAGAATGCTTCAAGAGGCTGTGGATGCATTAATAGATAATGGAAGAAGAGGTAAACCGGTAGTAGCTCAAAATAACAGAGAATTAAAATCTCTATCTGATATGTTAAAAGGAAAGCAAGGAAGATTTAGACAAAACTTGTTAGGAAAACGTGTGGATTATTCAGCAAGATCAGTTATTGTGGTAGGGCCATCATTAAAAATGAATCAATGCGGAATCCCTAAAAAAATGGCTTTGGAATTATATAAACCATTTATAATGAGAGAGCTTGTAAAGAGAGAACTTGCTACCAATATAAAAACTGCTAAAAAAATTGTAGAAGAACAAGATGATAAAGTATGGGATGTAATAGAAGATGTAATTCAAGATCACCCGGTACTTCTTAATCGTGCTCCTACATTGCATAGACTGTCTATACAAGCCTTTGAACCGGTATTGATAGAGGGAAAGGCAATAAGACTTCACCCACTAGTTTGCTCGGCATTTAATGCGGATTTTGATGGTGACCAAATGGCGGTTCATTTGATATTGTCTCCAGAAGCTATAATGGAAGCTAAATTATTGATGCTTGCACCTAATAATATTATATCTCCATCAAATGGTGAACCGATTGCAGTCCATTCACAAGACATGGTTATGGGATGTTTTTATATGACCAAGGAAAGAGAAGGTGCTAAAGGAGAAGGGAAATTATTTTCTAATATCCAACAAGTATTGACAGCATATCAAAATAAAGTATTGGATACTCATGCTCTTATTCAAGTTAGAATTAAGGGCGAAATGGTAACTACAACTCCTGGCAGATTATTATTTAATGAAATGCTTCTTGATGTAGATAAGGATTACTCAGCAACTTTTGGTAAAAATGAATTAAAAACATTAATTGCAAAATTTTATGAGGAACATGGATTTACACAGACAGCCGAATTAATAAATGATATAAAGGATTTTGGATATCATTATGCCGCTATTGCCGGCGTATCAGTAGGGATAGAAGATTTGGTAATTCCGGAATCTAAGAAGGAAATATTAGAAAAAGCAGATAAAGAAGTCGCTAAGATTAATACTGATTATAAAAACGGTAAAATAATCAATGAAGAAAGATATAGAAAAACAATCGCCGTTTGGTCTGATGCGACAGAAAAAGTAACAAATGCTATGATGGATGGATTAGATAAATTTAATCCGGTTTATATGATGGCGATTTCAGGTGCCAGAGGAAATGTATCTCAAATGAGACAACTTGCAGCTATGAGAGGTACTATGGCGGATACACAAGGTAAAATTTTGGAAGTACCAATTAAGGCCAATTTCCGTGAGGGATTGACAGTATTAGATTTCTTTATGTCGTCCCATGGAGCGAGAAAAGGACTTACAGATACAGCGTTAAGAACTGCAGATTCAGGATATTTGACAAGAAGACTTGTAGATATTTCACATGAAGTGATAGTAAATGCAGAAGATTGTGGAACTAACGACGGTATCGAAGTCAGTGAACTGGTAGCAGATGGGAAAATAATTGAAAAATTATCAGAAAGAATCAATGGTCGTGTATTGGCAGAAGATTTAGAAGTAAACGGAGAAATAGTAGCTACTAGAAATACATATATTGATAAAGAATTAATAAAAAAGATAGAAAAATTTGAAATAAAAAAGATAAAAATACGATCTCCTCTTACATGTTCACTTGAAAAAGGCGTATGTAAAAAATGTTATGGAATGGACTTATCTAATCATAAGAATATCCTTTTGGGAGAAGCAGTTGGAGTTATAGCTGCCCAATCAATAGGAGAACCGGGTACACAACTTACAATGAGAACCTTCCATACCGGTGGAGTAGCAACTGCTACAAAAGCCATGGCTTCTACAAAGACTGAAAATGCCGGAAAGGTAGTATTCAGAGATATTAAAGTTCTTGATGGAAGTACAAAAGATAAACTGGTTGTTAGTCAAAATAGTAAAATAATAATAGGTACATATGATTATGATATACCGTCGGGAGCAATTTTAAAAGTAGATGAGGGACAAAAAGTAAGTGTTGGAGAAGTTTTAGCAACGTTTGATCCATATCATATTCCTATTATTGCTGATCAAGAAGGAACTATAGAATATAGAGACTTTGACTTGAAAGATAATAGAGATGATAAATATGGTGTAACAGAGCATATGGTCGTAAAGAAGCTTGAAACTGGAGATATTAACCCGAGAGTTGAGATATATGACGATCAAAGAAATGTAAGAGCAAGTTATACCATACCATTTGGAGCATATCTGATGGTAAAAGAAGGGGAAAAAATTAAGCGTGGTCAAATTATGGCCAAAATCATCAAAGAAGGAGAAGTAAATAAAGATATTACAGGAGGTCTTCCAAGAGTTCAAGAATTATTCGAAGCAAGAAATCCTAAGGGTAAGGCTTTGTTAAGTGATATTGATGGTAGAATAGAAATAAGTGGTAAAAAGAAAAAGGGAATGAGAATAATTGCTATAAAATCCATCGAAAATCCCAAGGACATAAAGGAATATTTGGTGCCTGTAGGAGAGCGTCTTGTTGTAACAGACGGGATGCTTGTAAGGGGTGGAGATAAAATTACAGATGGTGCGATTTCTCCCTTTGACGTATTAAATATAAAGGGTCTTGTAGCAGCAGAACAATTTATATTGGAATCTGTGCAACAAGTATATAGAGATCAAGGTGTTACAGTAAATGATAAACACATAGAAATTATAGTTAAGCAAATGTTTAAAAAAGTAAGAATTATAAATTCCGGAGGTTCTTTGTTCTTAGAGGACGAAGTAGTCGAAAAAAGAATTATTGATGTGGAAAATGCAAAATTGACGGAAGCCGGCAAAGATTTGATTGAATACGAACCAATTATCCAAGGAATTACCAAAGCAGCAGTAAATACAGGCAGCTTTATATCGGCAGCATCTTTCCAAGAAACAACAAAGGTATTGTCTAATGCTGCTATCGAAGGAAAAATAGATTATTTAGAAGGATTGAAGGAAAATGTAATTATAGGAAAGCGAATACCAGCCGGGACTGGATACAGTGCCTATAAAAAGATAAGAATTTTGAAAGAGATGGAAGAAGAAGCCATTGTACTGGACAGTAGTAAATAAAATATTAGGCGACATATGAGTCGCCTATTGATTTATCACTTGATATTTGGGGGAAATTATGAGAAGTATGACTGGGTATTCGAAAATTGTATACGAGGATGAGAATTTTTCTCTAAAAATGGAAATAAAAAGCATTAATAATAAAAGTCTGAATTTAAAAATAAAACAGCCATATTTGCTTAATTTTTTAGAAAATAATATTAGAACAGAAGTAGCACAATTTGTGACTAGAGGTAGCGTAGATCTGAAAATAGATTTTACAGATAAGCGAGATTTAAACAGAATGTATACTTATGATAAAGGATTGGCTCATGCTTATGTAAATATTTTAGATGAAATGGAAAATGATTTTTCTTTAAAATTTTCAAACAAAATGGATATTTTAGTAAAAAATTTAAATATTATCCAAAAAAATGATTTTGAAATAGATGAAAAGGAATATTCTAATTTTATATTAGTGCAACTTCGGATACTTCTAGAAGGTTTTGTAAAAAATAAAGATGAAGAAGGAAGTCGATTACTATCATATTTTACTGATAAAATATTAATACTAGAAAAAAAGATAAAAGAAATAAAAAAGTATAAAGAAAAAGTAGTTGAAAATTATAAGAATACACTAATTGAAAGACTTAATAAAATAAAGGGAGAAATAGAAATAAATGAAAATGATATTTTAAAAGAAATTCTTTTGTATACAGATAAATCTGATATTTCAGAAGAAGTTTCCAGATTGGACAGTCATATAATTCAGTTGAAAAAAAATTTATTAGGAAATAATAGTGTGATTGGTAAAAAAATAGATTTTATTTTACAAGAAATTTTTAGGGAATTAAATACGACTGGAGTAAAATGTAATATGTATGAAATTTCTGAACTTGTAGTAGAATCTAAAAATGAGATTGAAAAATTAAGAGAACAAATAATGAATATTGAATAAAAGGATATCGTAAGGTGATATAATGAAAAAGGGCAAGCTATTCGTCGTATCAGGGCCAAGTGGAGCAGGGAAATCGACTATATGCAAAGAAGTTGGTAAGATGATTAGAATAAAATTAGCCATTTCTGCTACAACTAGAGAGCCTCGGGCTGGTGAAAAAAATAAAGTTGACTATTATTTTATGACCAAAGAAGAATATCTTAGACGTAGGCAGAATGATGAATTTTTGGAAACAGCTGAAGTTCATGGAAATTATTATGGTACTCTAAAAGAGGAAGTGGATGAGAGTCTTTCTAATGGAGAAAATATAATATTGGAAATTGATGTACAAGGTGGGTTGCAAATCAAGAAAAAATATCCAGAATCTAAATTAATATTTTTTAAAACATTCACGGAAAAAGAACTAGAAAATAGACTTAGAAATCGAAAAACTGAAGCTGAAGATAAAATAATGTTAAGACTTAAAAATTCCTTGGAAGAATTAAAACATGAAAAGGAATATGATATTACGATTATTAATAATACTGTAGAACAAGCGTGTTCTGATTTAATTAAAATAATAGAAAATGAAAATATGGGGTGATATTAATTGAAAGAAGAAATTCTATACGATGAACTACTAGAAAAAATACCAAATAAATATATTCTAACAATAATAGGCGGTAAAAGAGCCAGAGAAATAGGTAGAGGAGACGTTCCTCTTACAAAATGTAAAAAGAAAGATACAGTTATCAAAAAAGTGTTTAGAGAAATAGCTGACGGGAAAGTAAGTTATACTGAAGAAGAACAATCAGGTGAAGGAAGTGAAGATTAAAATAAATTTTAAAAAAATTTCCTTGATATTATTTATGGTGATATTTTTTTATGGCTGTAATGAAGATAAAAAAAGTAATATTTCCAAATATGAAAAAGAAAAATATGAAAAAGAAAAATTTTTATTTGGAACTTATCTAAAAATTACTGTTTATGAAAAGGATAAAAACCTTGCTAAAAATGCTATTGATTTGGCATATAATGAAATAGAGAGAATAGATAAAAAATTTAATAGCAAAGTCGAAGGAAGTCTAATTTTTAAAATTAACAATATGCAAAATTCTGAAAAAGAATATAAAGAAATTGATTTGGATGAAGAAGGGCAATTATTATTTGAAAAAATAAAAAACGGATATGAATTATCTAGTGGTGAGTATGATATTACTATGGGACCATTAATGAAATTATGGGGATTTGGTGATGATATATCTAAAAATCATCAAATTCCTAGTTTTTATGATATAGAAAAAACTAAAGAAAAAATAGATTTTACTAAAATAGAATTCTCCAACGGAAAATTAATCATGAAATATCCCGTTGAAGAAATAGATACCGGCTCTTTCTTAAAAGGATATGCAGTATCAAAAGCTAAGGAAAAAATGGTTCATGCCGGTATAACAAGTGCATTTATTACAAGTACGTCCAGTATCGCTGCGATCGGAAGAAAACCTGATAATACCCCATGGAGAATCGGAATTCAAGATCCAAATGAGCCATCTGAGATTATCGGAGTCATAGAAATGGATAATAATGCGATGGGAGCTTCGGGTGATTATCAGACATTCATAGAAATAGATGATAAAAAATATCATCATATCCTACAAAAATCTACTGGATTTCCTGTTAATGATAAAAAATTGGTACTTGTGCTTTTTAATGACGCATTTTTGGCTGATATATACTCTACATGTTTTTTTTTAATGCCAATTGACAAAGTAATGGATTTTGTGTATACTATTGATTGTTTAGATATTTTAATAATGAAATCTAATGGAGAAATCCTAAAATCTAAAAATATAGAGATATTAGACTAAATAATTTGGTATGCAAACACTTAATTCCAATAATATAAATAGATAGTTTGAATCTTTATTATCAGAAAAAATATGTAAAAATTTAAAAGGATGGTGTGTTAATGAAACACTTTATGAACAATTTATCTTTGTTTATAAAAAATGTTACTGGACTACAATATGAATTAGTTGTTTTCAGTATTATAGGAGGTATATTGGCACTGATAGCTGCATACTTTTATTCAAAAAAAGTAAAAAGTTATCAAATAACAATTCCTGCTGTACAAGAAATAACAGATGCAATAAGAGAAGGAGCTATGGCTTTCTTGGCTGCTGAATACAAAATACTTTTATGGTTTGTAATTTTAATATCTGTACTCTTGGGAATATTTATAGATATAAAAATAGCTGTAACCTTTGTTTTTGGAGCACTGACTTCTGCTGTTGCCGGAAATATAGGGATGAGAATAGCTACACATGCTAATGGACGGACAGCCGTTGCGGCTAAAGACGGAGGCCTTTCACGGGCTCTGGATGTAGCATTCGCCGGAGGGGCAGTAATGGGTCTATCAGTAGTGGGATTGGGGATGCTACTTTTATCAATAATGCTGATAGTATTCAATTTTGATATGGATATAGTAACCGGCTTTGGAATGGGAGCTTCTTCTATAGCTTTATTCGCCAGAGTTGGTGGAGGGATATATACAAAGGCAGCAGATGTAGGTGCTGACCTTGTAGGGAAAGTAGAAGCGGGTATACCGGAAGATGATCCTAGAAACCCTGCAACTATAGCAGACAATGTGGGAGATAATGTGGGAGACGTCGCAGGAATGGGAGCTGATTTATTTGAATCTTATGTCGGCTCTATAATAGCTTGCATGGCTTTGGGATTTACAATATTAAAGAAAACACCAGAAGGAGGAGAGGGGTTTATATATGCACCTTTACTTATATCTACTTTTGGAATAGTCGGATCTATAATAGCCACTTGGACTGTAAAGACAGATGATCCTGATAAAGTCTATCATAAGCTTGAGAATGCTACAAGAATAGCAGGATTATTATCTTTGATTGGATCATATTGCATAATTTCTTATTTGGGCTTACCTATCGGAATATTTTGGGCAATAGTTGCCGGCTTGGTAGCAGGGCTAGTAATTGCTTATTTCACTGGACTATATACAGATACTGGCAGAAGATCAGTAAACAAAATTGCTGATGCAGCCAAAACTGGACCGGCTACTACAATTATAGAAGGATTGGCAGTCGGAATGGAGTCTACAGTTGCTCCAATAATAGTTATATCTGTAGCTATATTGGTAGCATATATAGTATCCGGTGGCTCGAGGGGATATGGCTTATACGGAATCTCAATAGCGGCAGTCGGAATGCTAGCTAGTACAGGAATGGTCGTCGCAGTGGATGCCTATGGGCCTGTGGCTGATAATGCGGGAGGTATAGCCGAAATGTCAAAGCTACCTGCTGAGGTTAGAGCGTGTACAGATAAACTTGATGCTGTAGGGAATTCTACTGCAGCAGTCGGAAAAGGATTCGCAATAGGATCTGCGGCTCTCACTGCTCTATCATTATTTGCGGCTTATAAAGAAGCTATAGAAATTAGAGGGAAAGCAATTATTCTTGATATATCTAATCCTGAAGTCATAGTGGGGTTATTCCTTGGAGGAATGTTGACTTTCTTATTTTCCTCTCTTACAATGACCGCAGTCGGTAAGGCTGCTATGCAAATGGTAGAAGAAGTAAGAAGACAATTCAGAGAAATTCCGGGAATAATGACAGGAGAAGAAAAACCAAATTATAGAAAATGTGTAGAAATATCTACAGAGTCATCTTTAAAAGAAATGATTTTACCGGGACTGATAGCTATGGTTGTTCCGGTAATAGTTGGAATATTCTCTGTAGCAGCATTGGGAGGGCTTCTTGCGGGTTCATTGGTAACCGGAGTATTATTTGCTATCATGATGGCAAATGCCGGCGGAGCATGGGATAATGCAAAGAAACAGATTGAAAGCGGGTATTATAAGGAAGGTAAAGGATCAGATAGACATAAAGCAGCCGTAGTTGGTGATACTGTAGGAGATCCATTTAAAGATACAGCAGGACCTTCGTTAAATATATTGATAAAGCTTATGACAATAGTCTCTCTTGTGTTGGTACCACTTTTCATTAAATTTATGTAAAAAATATTTTATTATATTTAATTTTGATATATAATATATTGAGGATAGAAATTTTAGTTAGTTTAATAAAGGAGGAAAAAATGAGTGTAAAAGTAGTAACAAAGTCTAATTTTCAAGACGAAGTTTTAAATGCTGAAAAGTTAGTTTTAGTTGATTTTTGGGCTCCTTGGTGTGGCCCATGTAATATGATGTCTCCTATAGTCGATGAGGTTGCATCTGAAAATCTTGATAAATTTAAGGTTTGTAAAATAAATATAGATGATGAACCGGAATTGGCAGGGCAATATAAGATTATGTCAATACCTACTTTAGCAGTTTTTAAATCTGGTAAATTGGTTCATAAACTGGTGGGAGTACAAGCAAAAGAAGACCTTTTAACAATTTTAAAATAAATATGAATTAAATTATAAAAAAATGGGAAATTTTAATTCCCATTTTTTTATTTTTACTATATATTTAAAAATTTATCTCTTAAATAATTTATATAATATATAGGATTTAATTCTTCTCCTGTTACTTTTTTTATTATATCCTTTGAATTTCTTAGAGCTCCATATTTATGAATTTTAATTTTTAACCAATCTTTTATTTTATACAATTCACCATTTTCTAGAATTTTTTCAAAATTTAAATCTTTTTTCAATTGATTAAAAATTTGAGCAGAATATGCATTACCAATAGCATATGAAGGGAAATAACCTATTAATCCATCAGCCCAATGTACATCTTGCAGCACGCCCTCAGTATCATTTTTTGGAGTTATTCCAAGATAATCGTACATTTTTTTACTCCATACATTTTGAAGATCATCTATTTTTATTTCATTATTGAATATACCCTTTTCTATTTCATATCTTACCATTATATGAAGCGAATAAGTAAGTTCATCTGATTCTATTCTTATAAGAGAAGGAGCCACAGTATTTATTCCTAAATAGAACCCATTTAGATTCATTTTAGAAAATATTGGAGAAAAAACCGAATTCTCGGCTATTCCCTTCCAAAAATAATAGTTTCTTCCAATCATATTTTCATAGAATCTTGATTGTGATTCATGTAATCCCATACTGCTACCGCCACCAAGAATGGTGTTAGTAAGCTTGTCATCTGTCTGTTGTTCATAGATTCCGTGTCCAGACTCATGTATAGTGCTAAAAATAGATGCTGTAGGTAAATTTTTGGTATATTTAGTCGTAAACCTTACATCATTTTTGTTAAGGCTTGTAGTGTAAGGATGCTCACTTTCGCCTATTACTCCGCTTTCATAGTCAAATCCGACATAAGAGCTCAAAAATTTACTAATTTTTTTCTGACTATCAACAGAAACAATAGGGAATTTGATTTTTTTAGTTCTTTGTTTTTTTAGAACTTCAGCTAAAAGCGGAACTATTTCTTTTTTTAAGGTATCAAAGAAAATATCTAATTGTTTTGTATCCATTCCCTTTTCATATTGTTCCAATAAAATATCATACGGAACTTTTTCTTGCTTATACTGTTCATCTTTTGAATCAAATTCATAGGTTGCAAATTTTTTGCTATACTCGAATATTTTTTTCAAATTCTTTTTAAACATATTAAAATTATTTGTTTCCTTAGCTGTTTTCCAGATGGATTGAGACTCAGCTATAAGCTCTTTATAAGCTTTATATTCATCCGGAGGGATCAAATCCATCCTCTCCATCTCTTCTGACAATAATTCTGTCTCCCTTTGTAAAACCGGATTTAAACTCTCTTTGTTTTGATTAAAATAAGCCAAAATTTCTTTCATTTCAGAAGATGTAATTATATTATAACTTTTCATAGAGAAATAACCTATTTGTTTTGCTAGAAGCTCAATTCCCTTTGGAGGAACAATAGTTTCTAATTCCCAAGTAATTAAAGTTATAGTAGTATCTATAATATTTTTTTCTTCTAACAATTCTTTGAACTTCGATACATATTCTTTCATTTTATCCGGCTCATTAACTTTTTCAACTTTGTTCGATTCTTTTGTCGTTTTTAACATTGATTCACCTCATTTTAATTTTTTATATTTAACCCTGAATTCTCTAGGATTAATAGCATTTTTGTCTGACCAAAGACCAAGATTTAGCCTTTTGGCTTCTTCGGATGCTTTTTTGTATGCATCCTCATTACTGGCATGGTATTCATAGAACCATGCAATTCCGTCTTTTAATAATTTTAGATTTATTTCCTCGTTATTTAGGTAAACTTTTCCGACTATTCTCTTGTACCTGTCTTCATCAATTATTTTTATACCAACATTTTTATTTAAAATTAACGTTGATAAGTATTTGGCTGACTGTCTACCGTACAATTGATCAGATTCCGGGGCATCTATACCATACATTCTAATTTTATACGTTTTTTTATTTGCAGATAAAGTAAAAGTATCACCATCAGCTACCTTTATTACTTTTCCATATAATTCATATTTAATATCATCTCTAGATGTGAATTTATTACCGCAACCCGTTATTACTAAGATTAGAAAGCATAGAGTAAAAAGTATCATTTTTTTCATTTATTTATCATCTCTAATTAGCTAGAATTTTTTATAAATATGTATCTATTATTATTATACTAGTTATATCCATTATAGTCAAATATGAATATTAAATTTTATTATAAAAGAATAGAAAAATTTTCAATAAAAATGTATAATTAACTGTATAAAAAAATAAATAAAATAATTTTAAATAATGGAGTGATTTAGTTGGAGATAAATAAAAGGCTTTTAAAATTACGTATTTTGATGGAAAACCACGGCATAGACATATATTATGTCCCATCATCAGATTATCATCAAAGTGAATATATGTGTGATTATTTCAAAACGAGAAGATTTATATCGGGTTTTGGTGGTTCTGCCGGAACAGTAGTCGTAACAAAAGATAAAGCAGGTCTATGGGTTGATGGAAGATATTTTATCCAAGCTGCCCGTGATATTGCTGGTACAGGAATAGAATTGTATAAAATGGGAGAATCAAAAGTACCTACTACTACAGAATTCATAGTAAGTGAAATAAAAGAAAACGGAACATTAGCCTTTGATGGAAAAGTTGCATCAATAGATACCATCAAAGAAATAGAAAATATGCTAAATGGAAAAAAAATAAATATAATTGCAAAATATGATTTAATAGGAGAAATATGGAAAAATAGACCGGAGATAAAATTTACAGAAGCATTTATATTAGATGAAAAATATACTGGAGAATCCTTTAAAGATAAAATAAAAAGAATAAAAGAGGAAATGTTAAAGAAAAAAGCCAATTATCATGTGGTAACTTCTCTAGATGATATAGCATGGATATTTAATTTGAGAGGGCATGATATTAAAAATAGCCCTGTTAACCTGGCTTATGCACTTATTTCTATGAATAGAACTGTTCTGTATATTGATGAAACAAAATTGAATGATAAAGTAAAAGATTATCTTATGAAAAATAATATTGTAATAAGAGATTATAACGATATTTATAGGGAGGCAGTGGAGCTTCAGAGCCAAAACATATTGATTGATAAAATAAAAGTAAATTATTATCTATATGAAATTTTGAAAGAAAAAAATAAAATTATTTTTGCCGATAATCCTTCGGTTTTAATGAAGGCATGCAAGAATAAGGTGGAGATAGAGAATACCAGAGATGCACATTTAAAAGATGCTGTTGCATGTACAAAATTTATGTATTGGTTTAAAAAACAGGTAAAAGAAAATAAAAATATAGAAAAAATATCAGAATTAGATATATCAGATAAGATATTAGAATTTAGAAAAGAACAGAAAGGTTATATAGAACCAAGTTTTGATACGATACCTGCTGTAGGAGCCAATGCTCCAATGATGCATTATAGACCTACGCCGGAAAGACATGATAATTTAAAACTGGGCAAATTATTACTTATAGATTCCGGAGCTCAATATGATAATGGAACAACTGATGTAACAAGGACATTTGCAATAGGAAACATAGATAACAAACTAAAAGAACATTTCACTCTAGTATTAAAAGGTATGCTTTCCCTTTCTAAAGTAAAATTTTTGTATGGAATAACTGGAACGAACTTAGATGTATTGGCGAGAGCACCAATTTGGAAATATGGAATTGATTATAAAAGTGGAACGGGACATGGAATGGGATTCGTATTGAATGTCCATGAGGGGCCTCATAGGATAGCTCCTACATATAATAGCCAGAAATTGGAAGATGGAATGATAGTATCCAATGAACCGGGAATATATATAGAAGATTCTCACGGAATAAGAATTGAAAATATATTATTGGTACAAAAAGCAGAAAATACTGCTTTTGGTCAATTTATGGTTTTTGAAACATTGACACTTGTCCCAATAGATTTAGATTGTATGCTTCCTGACCTATTGGATTCCGAAGAAAAAGAATTTTTGAACAAATATCATAAAATAGTGTATAATAAGGTATCAAAATATTTATTAGAAGATGAAAGAGAATGGCTCAAAGAATATACAAGGGAAATTTAAATTTTCAAATGTCTGATATTTAAAATTTATTATAATAACAAAATATAAAGGGGGCATTATTTTGGGTGCATGAAATATGCTGCACTTGAAAAATAAAAAATGACGTATAAAATAGATCTGCATATGCATACAAATTCTACTCCACATGCATATAGTACATTAGAGGAAAATATAGCTAGAGCTATTGAAAAAAAAATGGAAGTTATTGCGATAACAAATCATGGACCAGCATTACCAGATTCACCTCATTGGTGGAATTTAAAAAATATGGCGGTTATTCCGAGAACAGTAGAAAACTTGAATATATTACGTGGAGTAGAAGCAAATATAGTTGATGAGGCTGGAAATATTGATCTGAATAATTCTATATACAAAGTAATGGATATAATTATGGCCGGATTTCATAGAGTAGAGAACTACAAAGATATAGATAATCAAGGAAAGAATACAAATGTATTGATTAACTTGATGAAAATGCAATACGTGGATATAATTACTCATCCTGGTAATCCACAATATCCTATAGATATTGAGAAAATTGTATCAATCGCTAAAGAATACAATATAGCATTAGAAATCAATAATGCCTCATTTTATTTGACAAGAAGAGGCTCAGCTCCAAATTGTGAAGAAATAGTAAGATTGTGCAAGAAAAACGGAAATATAATTTCTTTAGGGAGTGATGCTCATATATCTTATGAAATAGGTAATTTTTCTTATGTGGAAGAAATATTAGAGAAATATGATTTCCCTAAAGATAAAATATTAAATTCAAGTAAAGAAATTTTATTTAAATTTTTAAAAGAGAGAAAAATGCAAAAACCTACAATTTTTTCTCATAAACATTAATTTTTGGGAATGAATCTCTAGAATTATCTTTACTAATAATTTAAAAAATGTTAAAATCTTTTAGAAAATATTATTTAGGAGGTAAAAAAATGCTGACAATAGGTGAACTGACTGTTGATATTCCTATAATACAGGGTGGAATGGCAATAAGGGTTTCAATGGCAAGGCTTGCAGCAGCAGTTGCGAGTGAAGGAGGAATAGGAGTAATAGCAGGAACAGCATTATCAATAAAGGATTTAAAAGAAGAAATAAGAAAGGCCAGAGAACTTATAGTGAATAAAGGTGGTGCTTTAGCCGTAAATATAATGGTTGCAACAAGTAATTTTATGGAATTAGTTCAGGCTTCAGTAGATGCTGGAATTGATATAGTAATATTTGGTGCCGGTTTTTCTAGGGATATATTTGAGGTGTTAAAAGAAAAAAGAACAAAAATATTTCCAATTGTATCTTCTTTAAAATTAGCAAAAATCGCAGAAAAATTGGGAGCAGATGCCATAGTTGTAGAAGGTGGAAACGCAGGAGGGCATTTGGGAACAGATAAAGATTCTTGGGATATAATGAAAGAAATTACTGATAATATAAAAATACCTATATTCGGAGCAGGAGGAGTAATAAATCCGGAAGATGCCGAAAGAATGCTTAATCTTGGCACAGTTGGAGTGCAAATGGGAAGTAGATTCGTAGCTACAGATGAATGTGATGTGAGTGATTATTTTAAACAAAAATATATAAATTGTAAGGAGGGGGATGTAGTAAAAATTATGAGTTGTGCAGGATTACCGGCTAATGCTATTATTTCACCATTTGTAAATAGAATATTAGATGGAACCCAAGAACAACCTACAATATGTAACGGATGTCTAAAAAAATGTAGTCATAGTTTTTGTGTAAATGATAGATTGGTACGAGGTCACGATGGCGACGCAGAAGGCGGATTATTTTTCTCTGGTAGAGATGCATGGAAGATAAATGATATAGTTCCCGTAAAGGAAATTTTTAATAGATTTAAACCAGTTTTCGAAAAATATAAAAAGTAAATTCTAAGATATTATAATTTTCAGGAGGACCAATGCAAAATAATGAAATATGTAAGTTACTTAATATTAAATATCCTATAATTCAAGGGGCAATGGCCTGGATAGCTAATGGACATTTGGCTGGACATGTATCCAAACACGGGGGGTTGGGGATTATAGCCGGAGGCGGAATGCCACCAGAAATATTGGAACAAGAAATAAAAAAAGCGAAAGAAATAACGGATAACCCATTTGGCGTGAATCTAATGTTGCTGATGGAACATGTGGAAGAACATATTGATATATGTATCAGAGAAAAAATAAAAGTAGTTACAACCGGAGCTGGAAACCCAGGCACACATATGGAAAAATTAAAATCTGCCGGAATAAAAGTTATACCGGTAGTTGCGTCGGTGGCTCTCGCAAGAAGAATGGAGAGAGCCGGAGTAGATGCTATAATAGCGGAAGGAATGGAAAGTGGAGGTCATATAGGACCTATAACAACAATGGTATTGGTTCCTCAGGTTGTAAATGCGGTAAAAATACCAGTAATAGCTGCCGGAGGAATAGCCACAGGCAAACAATTTTTAGCAGCGTTAGCTTTGGGGGCTTCCGGGATACAAGTAGGCACAAAGTTCTTAGTTGCTGAAGAATGCCATATCCATGAAAACTATAAAGAGGTTATTTTAAAGGCACGTGATAGGTCTACAGTATCTACAGGGAATTATACAGGACATCCTGTAAGGGTTATAGAAAATAAATTTGCAAAACAACTTTTAGAAATGGAAAAACAAGGAGTTCCTAAAGAAGAGATAGAAAAAATAGGAACAGGTAGATTGAGAATAGCTGTTGTAGATGGAGATGTGGATAATGGAAGTGTAATGTCAGGTCAAGTAGCAGGTATGATAAACGAGAGAACTACTATAAAGGCTATATTAGAAGATTTTATAAATGAACTGGGAGCCGAAAGAGAGTCTTTGTTCAAGAGAATGGACAGTTGGAAGTAAAGGGTTAAGTTAGTTAGAATTAAAAAAAGAATAAATGAAAAAGTGTTCTAATATAGGGCACTTTTTTGTATTGGTAGAATAAAATAAGTGATAAATATTTTTTAGCCTTGATTTAAATATTTTGTATCTCTAGCAGATTAATTTTGTTAGAGATTTTTTTTGTTTAAATTATTGAGAATAAAATTTAGGGGAAGATAGAGGGTTTTAAATTAAAAATAGAGGGTTATTATGTATGGGAATTAGATAGGCTTGTTTTTTGGGATTTTTGTTTTTTAGAGATGGGATTTTGTATCGAAATATTTGTTTTGATGATTTATGGCTTTTAAGATTAGTTTGTCAGAGCTTATATATTGGCTTTATTATCATCTAAATAATATAAAAAAAATCTGTATTTTAATCTATGATTTATGTCTTGTTACTTTGAAAATAGTCCTCATTTAATAATATGAGGACATGTGATAGAAATTGTAATTTGATTTGGGGGAAATTCCTTATGTATGACGTTACACCTTATGATAAAGAACAGCATGATGATGAGATAGATTTATATGATATTTTAGATGTTTTGATAAAGAGAAAATGGACGATTGTTATAACTACAATTATTTTTGTTGTTTTAGC
>JAITPM010000105.1 GCA_031289425.1 Fusobacteriaceae bacterium | reverse complement strand
GCGATCAGATTCACAATCTCCGTTGCAGTCTTTGTATCAGGTAAATTTTTGTATTTTTCATTAACTTCACTTAAATAATCTGCTTTTTCTCTATCTGTTAACCCGTGATTTACCTCTACTCCACCAACTTTGCTACTTATATTATTGGCCGTTTTCTCTGGATCATCAGCATTGTTATCATAACTATTAAAATGTCCTAATTCATGACTTACTATAGTTAATATTGCAGATGTATCCTTTGAATTTAAAAGGTCTGTATTTAAAAATATCATATTATTATTTGTTGCTGCTGTTGCGTTAGTTCCATTTCCGAGGTCTGCTCCCAATATTGTTACTGGTGAGCCATTAATCCTAGATCATGTAGAAAATCACTTACTAGTTGGTTTAATAGTTTTACTTTTTCTTCTGGAGAGACCTCATCTAACAATCCATAATGTGGGTTTGTTACCATATCCTCTCTTAGCAATCTACCAAATCTATTTTCCTTATAAGTATTACTGATTCCGCCCTTCCCAGTATTCGTTACAGCCTTTGCCACATCCTCAATCTTTTGTCCAATCACTTTTATCCTATCTCTCTCAGACTTATTCAAAAAATTCGTATGCGAATCTACATCCAGCATGTTTTCTTAACAATAATTTAATTTTTATATTTTTTTATAAAACCTTTTTTTTTATAAATCTTCTAACATAACCCAATGTACAATATCATTAACTTGGATAATATCTTTTCTAGTAAAACTATAATAAATAATTTTTTCATCATTTTTTACATTATTTTTACTAACATAGTATACTTCATTATTTACGGAAACTTCGAGCAGCCAATATATTCCAATTTTTATCATTGAATTTACTTTGCATATTACATAATTCTCATCAGATTTTTTTTCTACACATTCTCCAAATAATAAAATTTTGCATTCATAATTTTTTCCAATTTCCATAAATTGAAAATTATTCAAATCACTAAGATCTGAATCATCAAAACAGTCTTCTATTGTACCAGTTTCTAAATTTTTCAATTGTATATTTCTCGTCATCATATAATTTTTTATACTTAATAATTTAAACATATCTCCTCCATGTATCATAAAATATATAAAACAATGATTGTTTTATAATATACTTTCTATAAAAGCACTATTAATTATTATTTTCTACTTATATTATTTTACTAGGATAAAATGATACAATATATCCATTTGTTCCATAAACTAAGTTATAATATTGCCCATTTACAAGATACACAGCAGACATACCTTTAGAAGAAATTTTTGTTGCAACAGGATTTGACTTTACCATCTCTTTTATAAATTCAGAAATATTTGTTATACCTTTTTTTGCTAAATCAGCTTCATGACCACCTAATATATGTTTCAATCCAGATGTATCATTCCCTGTTTCTAACCATAATAATTTACCCTCTGGCGTTTTAGTTACCATAACAACGTCTTTTGGACTGTATTTTGAGCCACTTTTTGCTAATTCATCCATTAATTCTTGTTCAATTTTACTTCCAGAACTATTTATTTTCTCCGCATCACTCTTTAATGCAAATCTATCAGGATTCTCAAGATAACCTTAAAATTCATTCCCTAATTTTGTTGTGCCACCCACAAATACCATATACGCTACAAGTGTGGATGTTTTTATGAATGCATCATTTTGTTCTCCGAAAAACTCTAGAGATAATTTCGTTGTTCCATTTTCTATTGCATCATATAGTGGGTTTTCACCTGTCAATAATGTCCCAACATGATAGCCTGCCCAAAAAGTTGCGGCTACAGATCCTGAAGCAACAGCAGTAGGAACAGCAGTGGCTGTCAAACTTCCAATTGTTGTATTAAAAACAAAATCAGAAAGTCTCTCTCCCCACGGAACATCTTTAAGAGCTACATCATATTTTTGATAATCTTTCCATGAAGCATAGGCTAATCCTAATAATATTATAGCAGTAACTGGATCAAGTTTTTCTTTATCTTTTTCTAGAACAGTAACCGCAATTCTGTTGTTTTCATCAACATTTACAATGTTTTTATATTTATCTATTATTTCATTAAGACTTTTACTATAAACATCTCCAAGTATTGTATTGTTATTTTTTGTATTATTTCTATTTTCAAAACTTGATGCTGTTTCTTCTCCTGTATCATATGTATTTAAATGTCCTAATTCATGTGCTAGTATCGCTGCTATATTATCCCCTGTTAAATCATCTCTACTTATTGATATTACTTCGCTAAGTCCACTCTTACTATCTCTGGCATACGATTCATCACCAATTACTATTACTGGCATTGATCCTTTATATACTAAGCCATTAAAAAATTCAGCAAAATATGCATTAGCTATAAGTACTTTTGTATAGTCATCAATACTTGGATCTCCAAGCATATTTAACTTATCTTTATTTTTTTCTGCATATTCATCAAGTAATCTACTTTGCCTATTTTCTTTATAAGTATTACCGATGCCACCTTCTCTAGTATCCGTTATAGCTTTTGCCAAATCCCCTATCTTTGGCCCGGCTTCCTTTATCTTATCTCTCTCAAACTTATTTAATAAATCCGTATGCAAATCCCCAACCACATACTGTTCTTCATCTTTTGTTATAACTTGTGCCTTATCTATATCAGTATTAAATCCTAACTCTTCTGATGTTTTCTTCTCTCCA
>JAITPM010000078.1 GCA_031289425.1 Fusobacteriaceae bacterium | reverse complement strand
AAGAAAGACAAATAAGAAGAAAGGAAAGAAGAAGAAAGAAAAGCTTCCTTAGCTCAGTCGGTAGAGCATGCGGCTGTTAACCGCAGTGTCGCAAGTTCGAGTCTTGCAGGAAGCGCCATACATAAATATTATGCCTAGATAGCTCAGTTGGCTAGAGCATACGGTTCATACCCGTACGGTCGATGGTTCGAATCCATTTCTAGGCACCATTAAAAAATAAAGCTGTTAAAACAGCTTTTTTTGTTGTAAATTAATTATTAAACTATAGATTCATTAAATAAAATAAAATATAAAAATTGGTGTTCTTACTTAGATAAAGTATCAACACCAATTTTTTCCAGAATTATTTTTTATTTTATAGACAATTTTATTTACAATATAGATAAAGTTTTGATTTCATATTCTTTAATATTTATTATTCCTTATTTTTAGCAAAATCAGCTGCATTATCTCCGGCTATTTTACCAAACACTATAATATCTGCTACTGCATTTCCACCTAGCCTATTAGCTCCATGTACTCCACCAGTAATTTCACCAGCCGCAAATAATCCAGGAATAGGAACCCCCTCAGCATCCAACACTTCACCACTTGAGCTTATTTTTACTCCACCCATAGTATGATGAACTGCAGGAGAAATTTCTATCGCATAGAATGGGCCATTGCTCAAATTTGTTTTTAATGCATTACTTTTGAATTCAGTATCTTCTCCAGCTGTAACATATTCATTTACAATCTTAATAGTATTAGCCAATTCAGCATCATTTATACCGGCATTTTTACCCAATTCTTCTATTGTAGCACCCTCAATGACGTATTTACCTTTTAAATATCCATCTATAGTAGCTTTTAGTCTTTCCCTTACATTTTGTTCAAATATTAAGAAAGCACTTCCGCCATCTTGGTTAAGAATAGCTTTGGACATAACATCACGAGTAGCCATTTCACTTACAAATCTTTTCCCAGCTCTATTGACAACTATAGCACCTTCACCTCTGACAGCTTCTGTTATCATAACAGTATTCTTATGAACAACTGTAGGGTGAGTTTGGATAAGTTCCATATCAACCAATTGTCCGCCATTTTCATTAACTATTTTGATACCTTCACCAGTTATTCCACGACTATTAGTAGAACCAAATCCCTTTAATGCAGGATCATATAGAGTAACCATTTCAGGATTTGCTCCAAATCCCCCAGTAGCCATTACTATTGCTTTTGCAAATATTTTATATACATATCCATTGTTATCAACTTCTACTCCGACTATTTTTCCCTCTTCTTTAAGTAACTTAGTAAGTTTGTTTTCTGTTCTTATATCTATATTTAGCGCTGTAGCTTTATCAATTAGAGTTTTGACAAGTACAGGGCCGACTGCCTTACCGCCGGCAGGTCTATGGATTCTCTTTACACTAGCCCCAGCAAACTGACCTACATCTGTGAAATCCATTCCTCTTTCTATAAGCCAAGGAATCATAAACTTTGCATTATCAGTCAAAGTTTTTACCAATTCAGGATTATTTTTATTTTGTCCGCCCTTCATTGTATCATCATAGAAAAGTTGTTCAGAATCTTCTATTGCAGCTTTTTTTTGAAATTCTGTATTTGCAGCATTCATACCACCAGTAGAATATGTAGTATTTCCACCTAATAGAGGCATTTTTTCCAATAAAACAACATGAGCCCCTTTTTCTGTGGCAGCAATAGCAGCAGTAAGACCGGCACCTCCGCCACCTACAATTATTACATCGACAACTTCGGCATCTTTGTAAGGACTATTTGCTACTTCTTCAATAGGTGCGGTTTGTGGTTCAGCAATTGTTATATTATTTTCAACTTTTGTAAGGTCTGTGTTAAATTTTTCTAATTTTAAGTTAGCACTATTAAGTGCATTGACAACAGCGGTTTTAACTCCAGTACTTGTTGTGGTAGCTCCAGCTACATCGTCAATTGCGACACTTTGATTCTTTATTATACTTGGTATTATTATATCGAATGCAGCACCACCTACAGTAGGCGTTTCAGCACTTTCTAAAATATTAATACATGAGACCTTGTCTTTATCCAATGTTACCGAAACTTTGATAGGACCCTCATAACCATCAGCAACACCTATATATTTTGGATTAGAGTTTTTGTCAAATAAAACAAGTATTCCAACAACTATAAAAGCCAAAATTGTCATTAGGATTGTATTTTTCTTCATAGATTTTATTCCTCCTTAAATAATTTATAATATATTAGCATAAAAAAAATTATGCATTTTGATCAATAGTTATTATAGTATACCGTTTTAAGAGAGTAAAGTCAAAATTTTTTTTAATAATTTATGTTTATTATCTCTTGAATCCTTATTGTATGATGGTAAAAAATGTGTATTGGGGAAGTTATGAAATATAAATGTTCGGTTGCTATAATAGAGTTATTAATATTTTTTATGAAAGCATCAATTTATTGGATAAACGATAATATGAAGTAAATATTTAGATGAGAATAAAATCATAAAAAAGGTTGTAAAAATAATATAAAAAAGTTATTATGTAAATATAAAATTTGTTTATGGGTATGGAAAAGAATAAAAGATATAGAACTCTATGGAAAGAAATTTTGAGATTAATAACGACAAAATAACAAGAGCAGAACTTACAGATGTTCAAATAGCATTAAGGGAAGCTTTTGTTAATTCGATTATACATGCTGATTTTAAAATAGAAGAAGGATTGAAGATTACTAAATACCACGATTATTTTAAATTTGAAAATCCAGGAATTTTAAGAATAAGCCAATCCGATTTTTTCAATGGGGAACATTCTAAACCAAGAAATCATTTTATTCAGGAAATATTCAGATTTTTAAATCTTTGTGAAAGGGCAGGTACAGGAATTCCAAAGATATTAAAAACTGTAAAATCAAAATCATATAGATATCCTGAAATTGATGAAAAAAATAACACTTTTATTTTTAAATTTGGTATATTAATGAAATAGAAAGTATAAAATCAAATTCAAAGGGCGGCAACAATGTCATCCTTACTTCCAAATTTATCTCTTATCCTTCTGAAAAAGAAGTAAAAAAAGTAGAAGAATTTACTACAAACTTAAACAAACTAGCAACAGATTGGAATGAAAACATAAAGAAGGCCTCATATGTCATAGCAGATGAAGCTCACGCTGTACGGATAATAATATTAGATAAATGGTATTTCTTAACAAAAAAGGATAAAGAATTGTTTTTTAAAAATTTAAAACCTGTATTAAAAAATTTTTTAATTAAGGAAGGAAAAATAAAAAATAACACTATGTTTTTAATAGTCGCTTTTGACGAAAATGGATCACTTGTAGCATCAGTGTCTGATGGTAGTGTTAATATATTGAGAAATAAAAAATAATATTGGTGTTGGTTTTGTCTTGGTTTATTTAAGTAATAAAAACCCATTTAAAATAGGTTTTAACTGTAACCAAAAGTAGAAAAGAAAGTGTTGCATTTTATAAATATCAACAGAATATATTATACAAGTGGAGGCAAACTATGATCGGAATTAAAAATGATAAAGGTAAAGTCTTAAAAATTCCTTATAATGATTTTCCAATTACTGGTATATTCACTGTAGATAATAGACTAATAGATGGAAGAGAAACTACTAGAATTGGTGCCCTAATTATAGACATAAATGATTTAATATCGATTAATGAAGAATTTTCATTTTCCAGTTCTAGTTGGGGGCTCGGAAGAGAGATGATGGGAATAACAATAAGTGTGAAATCATTGAGCTTAGGAGTATGGTACATTCTGGAATGCAGGAATAAAAATAGCGTTAATAAATGCTATGATTGGATTAAAAAATTTATTATTCTTAAAATGAATGAAGAAACTGGTCATACTACTTTTGCATGTAGATCGAGGGCTGAATATTTAAATTCAAATTTAAAAGATATTTTAAAAAAATATGAAGAGGCAATTTTATATTTAGAAGAATATTATTTAGGAAAACAATTGCCTTCACCAAATGATTATAAACCTTCTGAAGATAGAATTAATGAAAAATATCAGAAAGATTCCCATGTTGATGAAAATTTAAAAGTTGCATTAGAAACGTATTGGGAAAATGATTTTGAAATAAATAAAGAATATGATGAGAAAATAGAAAATTTTCTTCAAACCGTTGATCCATCTAAAGCGAAATATTATAGTAAGGATAAGTACATCAAAAAAAATTCAGAGAAAAAAGAAATTGATGAAGATATAGAGTGTAGATCTATGTGTCTGCCACGAGAAGAGCTTGAGAGGACTTATGTTCTAAGTTATTATCATGGATTCACAAATTTAACAATAAAATAAATAAAAATGCCCTTCTAACTAATTTAACTAGATAAAAAATATCTTTGAATATATCGGCTTAAGGAAACCAACGTTCCGGAAAAATGGAAACCGCCTGTCCGGAACTTTGGAAACCGTTTAATCTTTAATTAATTTTCTTGCGTATTTTTAAGACTATAAACTTCTCTCATTGAAATATATTTTGATGGATTAATTGGCTCTATATTAATTTTTTAATAACATTAATCTATAAATTTATTATAAAAACACAAAATAATTTACACTATCGAAAATATTATAAAACCTCCTATAAAAACTTGACACTACCCAGAATCTTTCTCATATTGTACTTAACATCCATATATGGTATAATTTATTTATAATATTAAAAAATGGAGGATATTTTGGAAAAATATGTTTATTTCTATGAAACAATTATAGGATCTGTTGGCATTGCAGCCAATGAAGAATATATTACAAACTTATATTTTGGAAAAACACCAGACAAGAATTTACCTATAAAAGAAACTGAGCTCATAAAAAATGCTTTTGCAGAACTTAAGGAATATTTGGAGGGAAAAAGAAAGAAATTTGAATTGCCATTAAAAGCGGAAGGAACTGATTTTCAAAAAATGGTATGGAATGCTCTTTTAAATATTCCATATGGAGAGACAAAATCTTACCAAGATATTGCGATTGAAATTGGAAACCCAAAGGCATGTCGTGCCGTTGGACTAGCAAATAATAGAAATCCAATAGCTATTTTCATTCCATGTCACAGAGTCATAGGAAAAAATGGAAAACTGGTTGGGTATGGTGGTGGAATCCATAATAAAGAAATTTTGTTGAATTTGGAAAAGGAGAGTGCTGATTGCTAAATATCGGATGTCATCTATCTACATCCAATGGGTTTTTATCCATGGGAAAAGAAGCATTAAAAATAGGTGCCAATACATTTCAATTTTTTACTAAGAATCCAAGAAGTGGAAAAGCAAAGGAGATTGATTTAGAAGATATAAAAAAATTGTTAGATTTTATGAAATTACATGAATTTCCAATAATACTTGCTCATGCACCTTATACTTTGAATGCTTGTGCAGCAAGGCCAGATGTTCTAGAATTTGCTAAATTTACACTGGATGATGATATAAAACGGATGGATTTACTACCGGGAAATTTATATAATTTTCATCCTGGAAGTCATGTGGGGCAGGGAATAACAATAGGAATCAAAAAAATATCTGATATTTTGAACGAAGTTCTTACGCCTAGTCAAAATACTACTGTCTTACTGGAGACCATGGCAGGAAAAGGTACTGAAATTGGGAGTCGTTTTGAAGAATTGAGAGATATTATTGATAAAATAGAACTAAAAGATAGAATAGGTATATGCCTTGATACATGCCATGTATATGATGCAGGATATGACATAGTTAATGATTTGGAGGGAGTTTTAGATAAATTTGACGATATAATAGGCCTTTCTAAACTTATGGCGATACATATGAATGATAGTATAAACCTTTTTGAAAGTCATAAGGACAGACATCAGAAAATTGGAGAGGGTTCTTTAGGAATACCCACGTTTGTAAATATAATTAATCATCCAAAATTGTATAAATTACCTTTTTATTTGGAGACACCCAATGAATTAGAAGGATATGCCAAAGAAATAGAGATTTTAAGAAAAAAATATAGATGGTAAGATAAATCTTTCCATCTATTTTAGATTAAGCTTTAAAAATTTTTTTGATATCTTCTTTTTTATATTCGCGTTTTTCTAACATATTTTTTACGAGGTCTTTGTTTTTTTCAAATTTATTAATTTTTTCTGAAAACTCACCTATTATTTCTATTTTTTCAGGAGGGTAACCACAATTTATTATTTCTGTTCTTATTCTTTGTAAAGTTTCACCATTTGCGGGCATTACCCAATTTTCAGCGCCTTTTCTAGCTAAGGTATTTAATTGCCATTTCGTAATTTTTATAGTCTTTACAAAATCAGTCAACTCTATAATTTGTTCTTTTTCATCATTTATATTTTCAATTATGAAGGTCTCCAGATAAACGTTTCCTTTATAATATTCTGAAAATATCTTTAATCCATGCATACAATCGCTTATTTCTACATCTTCTGCCCTACAAATTTGATCAAATATATTCTTTCTGGTACTATTTATTTTTGTAGCTATCAGGTCTGCCCTAGATAATTCCTGTCTCACATTTTCATCGTTAAATAATAATCCATTTGTTATAACAGCTACTTTTACTTTAAAATTATCTTTTATAAAATCAATTATATTTCCCAAATCAAGGCTGAGAGTTGGTTCACCTGCGCCAGAAAATGTCACATAATCGGGAGACATTTCTGCCAAAGCATGGGTTAATTCTATTTTTATTTCATTTATATCTTTAAATATTTTTCTTTCTTTTGATAATTTTTCTGTTTTTCCGCATTCACAAAATATGCAATTTAAATTGCAACTTTTTGGTGTTACCAGATCTACTCCCAGAGATGCTCCTAGTCTTCTGGATGGTACAGGTCCAAATAAATGTTTATACATAAAATGCCTCCCAATTAGCTATCAATGAATATATCACTGCTGCTAATTTATGTGGATGATGTCTTATCATTCCTTTTTTATCAACTTCTAATATGTCTCTTTCAATAATTTTTATATTTAATTTTTTTAAATTTTCATAATCTATCTTTACAACATCACTTTTTTCACTTTCATATCTTTTTAATATTATATCTGGAATTTTAGAATTATTTATTATTACCTTATCAATTATTTTTTCTCCTACATTATCATATATTGCTTTTACATGATCATAAACTGTGTATGATTCCGTTTCGCCCTTTTGTTCCATTGCATTGCATACGTATATTTTTTGCCCCCTTGATTCTAGAATACTCTCTTTAATACCTTTTAGTAATAAGTTTGGTATTATGCTCGTGTATAAGCTACCCATTCCGAATATTATTAGGTCAGCTTCTTTTAGAGCAATTATATTTTCTTTTGGAGCTTCTATTATTTCTTTATAAAAAACTCTTTTTATCTTTTCTCCTATTACAGGAATGTTTGATTCACCTTTTATTATTTTACCATTTTCTTTTTCGGCGAACAGAGTGATTTTTTTATCTGAAGCCGGTAAAATTCTACCTTTTATATTAAATAATTTTCTTAAATTCTCCATTGCATCTGTTATATTTCCTGTTAACTCAGTCATTGCGATTATCAAAAGATTACCCAGCGGATGCCCTTCAAGAAAGGTATCTTTTTTAAATCTATATTGAAAAACATCTTCTATCAATGGTTCCACATCACTCAAGGCTCCCATTACATTACGTAAGTCACCGGGAGCAGGAATATTAAATTCTTTGCATAAAATCCCACTGCTACCGCCGTCATCGGCTACTGTTACTATTGCAGTAATATCTAAAGGTAAATATTTTAAACCTCTTAACAGTACAGATATTCCACTACCACCTCCTATTACTACAGCTTTTGGATTTTTCATAGGATTCACCTCAATATGAAGAAATTATAGTTATATATCTAAAAAAGCCCCATAGAAGAGCCTTAAATTCTTTGGAGGCGACGACCAGATTTGAACTGGTGATGGAGATTTTGCAGACCTCTGCCTTACCGCTTGGCTACGTCGCCTTATAATATTTATTTTATGTGGTGCCCAGAGGCGGAATCGAACCACCGACACGGGGATTTTCAGTCCCCTGCTCTACCGACTGAGCTATCTGGGCAACTTCAATCACCACTAACTCTTATTGATGGCGGGAGTGACGAGACTCGAACTCGCGACCTCCTGCGTGACAGGCAGGCGCTCTAACCAAACTGAGCTACACCCCCTCAATATTATGGTGGTCGCTACAGGACTTGAACCTGTGACCCCCTGCTTGTAAGGCAGGTGCTCTCCCAACTGAGCTAAGCGACCAATAAAAACTATCGCCTTATTATAATAACCTATTTTTAAAAATAAATCAATAGTAAATTTTTTTTATGCTTATATATTCTTATAAATTCCGCTAAAAATCAGTATTTCATAATAAAAAAAATTATGAGTTTACAAAAATATTTATCAAAGCTAATTTTATATTTATTGGAAATTTTAATTTTAATTTTAATTCGAGTCTTTTTTCGATACCATCAGCATACGTCATTGTCCCTATTGTATAATTAATTATTTCCTTGTATATTTCTCTTGTTCCACTATTTTTTAATATTTCTTCTATAAAATAAAGTTTGTCCTGAAGTGTCAGGTAAGATCTATTGTCCAAAAAATCTCTTATAGCTTTGTATACAGAGACTTTACTGTAAAAATCTTTCTCTTCAATATATTTTTTTAAATGAACTCCGATTTTATCGTATGATACATCTTCTTCCATAGATATAGAAGATGCTTTAAAAGCCAGAATATCACTGCTTGAGCCTCTGAAAAAATTATATATTACATGGTTAACACCCAAATCTTCTGCTGTTTTTTCTTTAATCTTTAAAATTATGCTTCTGGATTTGATTGTCGGCAAAATATTTAGGGAATTTGTAAGCATTATATAGAAACAATTATTATTAGGCTCTTCTATCAGTTTTAAAAGAGCATTAGTCGCTTCTTTTTTCATATTTTGTACATCTTTTAAAATAAAAATTTTATTTTTACCCTCAAAAGAAGTAACTGAAGATTTTTGGATGATTTCTCTCACATTATCGACTTTGATACCATTTGGATCGAATATTACCTCAAGGTCACTATAGACACCTTTATTGATCTTATTACATGTGTTGCAGCTATCACAAAAATCATTCTCGACCATTTGGCAACAAAGTCCCTTAGAGAGAGCTATCGCATAGTCAAAGAGTTGAGCACTGTCATTTCCATAAAATAAATATGTCCCAAAATTCCTTTTAGTTTTAAGTTCATTTTTAAAAAATTTTTTTATTTCATCTTTAGCTACAAGATCAGCTATCATTATCTCACTGCCTTATCTATCTTTTTTAATACATCCAGCATATCTAATGCCATTCCTGCTCCTCTAACGACACTCTCAAGAGGCGTATCAGCCAATCTGACAGGCAAATTGGTATATTTTGATATCATTTCAGGGAAATTCCTTATGAGGGATCCTCCTCCCGTCATTACAATTCCGTTATCTACAATGTCAGATGCCAATTCAGGAGGAGCTTTTTCTAGTACACTCTTTACACAATCTATAACCTGCATCAGAGATTCCATCATTGCCTCTCTTACTTCTTCCGAATTTATAGTGACTGATTTGGGTAATCCCATAATAAGATCTCGCCCTTTTATTATCATTCCTTCATCTTGTTCCAATGGAAGAGCCGCTCCAATTTTCATTTTTATTTCTTCTGCTGTTCGTTCTCCTATTTGAAGATTATGAGTTTTCTTGACATATTTTATAATATCGTTATCAAAGTTATTCCCTGCAGTTCTTATAGTTTTGCATACGACTGTGCTACCTAGAGATAGGATTGCTACATCTGTAGAGCCTCCACCTATATCGATTATCATATTGCCTTCTGGTGCTGATATATCTAATCCTGCACCCAATGCCGCAGCACGCCCTTCTTCTATCAGATATGCAACTTTAGCTCCAGCACTAAGAGCAGCTTCTAATACAGCTCTTTTCTCCACATCTGTTACATCAATAGGAACACAGAGCATTATTTCAGGTAAAAATAAATTATACCTTCCAAAAACTTTTTTTATAAAATATTTAAGCATAGCCGCAGTGATATCATAATCTGCAATGACCCCTGCACTCAATGGTTTTATGGCAATAATAGAGCTGGGGGTTTTTCCGAGCATTTCTTTAGCTTCATTTCCTACAGATAAAACTTTTTTTGTTTCTTTTTCTACAGCAACAACAGAAGGTTCGTTTAGTATTATTTTTTTATGTTTTTCACTGTAAATAAGTGTGTTTGCTGTACCTAAGTCTATTGCTAAACTTTTTGATTTGAAAATAGATAAATGAAAGCCCATTATATTCCTCCTATGTATGTTTAAAAAATTTCTTTAAAAATTCTGGAATTTTTTATTTAGTAAATTTTGATTATTATCGTACTGCTCTATCTATTTTCTTCAATGTATCCAGTTGATCTAAGGCTAACCCGGCTCCTCTCACTACACTTTCTAGAGGAGAATCAGCCAATCTTACTGGAAGGTTTGTGTATTTAGAGACCATTTTAGGAAAATTTCTTATAAGGGATCCTCCACCTGTCATTACGATTCCATTATCTATAATATCGGAAGCTAATTCAGGAGGTGCTTGTTCCAATACACTTTTTACACATTCTACTATTTCCATAAGAGATTCCATCATAGCTTCTCTCACCTCTTCAGAGCTTATTGTGACTGATTTTGGCAGTCCCATAATAAGGTTTCTACCCTTTACTATCATATTTTCTTCTTCATCTAATTGTAATGCAGTCCCGATTTTTATTTTTATTTCTTCTGCTGTCCTTTCTCCTATTTGAAGGTTATGAGTTTTCTTGACATATTTTATAATATCATTGTCAAAATTAGTTCCGGCAACCCGGATTGTCTTGGAAACTACAGTACTTCCTAAAGATAGTATAGCTACATCTGTAGACCCCCCACCTATATCGATTATCATATTACCTTCAGCTGCTGATATATCCAGTCCTGCACCCAATGCCGCTGCACGCCCTTCCTCTATCAAATAAGCAGTTTTCGCTCCGGCACTAATGGCAGCTTCCAACACAGTTCTTTTTTCTACACTTGTTACGTCAATTGGGACACATAGCATTATCTCTGGTAAAAAGAAATTGTAATTTCCAAATACCTTTCTTATGAAATGTCTAAGCATGGCATAGGTAATATCATAGTCAGCAATAACACCTTCACTCAAGGGTTTTACAGCTATAATAGACCCAGGAGTCTTACCTAGCATTTCTTTTGCCTCATTACCTACAGCCAACACCTTTCTTGTATCTTTTTCTATTGCAACGACTGAAGGTTCATTCAGAACGATTTTTTGATGTTTTTTACTATATATAAGGGTATTTGCTGTACCCAGATCTATCCCTATTCTTTTTGATTTAAAAAATGGAAAACTAAGCCCCATTCAAATTTCCTCCTCTGCGTATATTTTTATAATATTTTCTATGAAATCTATTTCATTATTTATATATAAACTGCCTATTATAGCTTCAAAAGCCGTGGCTTTCCGGTATTCATAAGGCGAACAAGACCTGGGGAACGATTTTATATTACTGTTTTTACCTCGTATCCCTAGTTCTTGGTATTCTTTATCTAGACTAGAAAAAATTTTTTCAAAAATTTCACTTTGTTTCTTGGCATTTACCATTGCTTTCACTTTTTTATTTAGGTTTTTTATATTTAGATTTTTTTCTATATAAAATTTTCTGATAAATAATTCCCAGACAGAATCACCTAAATAAGCAAGAGTTATTCCGTTGGTTTCTTTTAAGTTAATTTTTTGTAATTTATCTTTTATTTTTATATTTTTTATATTCTCTATTTGTAATCTATCTACATTGTCCAAGTAGTTTTATCCTTTCCATCTTTTATTTTTATTCCTATTTTTTCAAGTCCATCTCTTATTTTATCAGATGTAGTCCAGTCTTTATTTGCCCTTGCGTCTTGTCTTAACTCCAATATTAACTCTATCAGGTTATTGGCAATACTATCTGACTCCACTTCTTTTGTAAGTTTTAGATTTACACCCAGTACTTCTTCAAAAATTTCTTTTATATAGTTAATTACAGATTTTATTACAGTTAACCCATTTTCATCAAAGCTTTCGTTTGATGTAGCACGATTTAAGGCTCTTATCAACTCAAACATCACTCCTATAGCTTGAGCAGTATTAAAATCTTCGTCCATAGCCTCTTTAAATTTTGTTTTAAAAATTTTTAGTTCTTCTTCTAGGTCGCATCCATTGTAACCAGAACTAGAAGCTTGTAATTTTGATTTTTCAATAGCATTTATAAGTGAATTTTCTATTCTTTCAAGAGAAATTTTTGTTTGATCCAATTCCTTATCAGAAAATTCCATTATTTTTCTATAATGGGCTCCGAGTACGAATAACCGCAATATATTCCCATCAAAATGCGTTAGTATATCCCTTAATAGTTTAAAATTTCCCAAAGATTTTGACATTTTTTCTCCGTTTATATTTATATATCTATTGTGCATCCAAAAGTTTGCAAAATTTCCACCTATGCTGCACTTTGATTGAGCAATCTCATTTTCATGATGAGGGAATATCAAGTCTTCTCCACCACCGTGGATATCAAAAGTTTTGCCCAAATATTTATTGGACATTGCAGAACATTCTATATGCCATCCGGGCCTTCCTTTGCCCCAAGGTGAATCCCAACTTGGTTCATCTTCTTTAGCTTTTTTCCATAATGCAAAATCTAAAGGATCTTTTTTTTGTTCATTTAAATCTATTCGGACTCCGTTTAAAAGCTCATCTATATTTTTTTTGGATAATTTACCATAGTCCTCATATTGTCCTACTCTAAAATATACATCACCATTAGATTCATATGCATAATTTTTTTCTATCAATTTGGAGATTATATCAATCATTTCATCAATATTTTCTGTAGCTTTTGGCCGTATCATACCATCTTCTTTCAAATTTATTTTTTTTGTATCTTCAAAATAGGCTGCTATATATTTATCAGCAACTTCTTTTAATGTTATTTTTTCTTCGTTAGAGCGTTTTATCATCTTATCATCTACATCAGTAAAATTTTGTACATATTTTACTTTATATCCACAATATTCGAAATATCTTCTTACTGTATCAAAGAAAATTGCGGGTCTGGCATTTCCTATATGAATATAGTTGTAGACTGTTGGTCCACAAACATACATAGATACTTCATTATCTTTTACTGGGATAAATTCGTCAAGTGAGCCTGTGAAAGTGTTAAATATTTTTATCATTTTTCCTCCATTTGAAATTTTTATGCATACATAAAAATTTTTATATAAACCATTTATGGTTAAATTTTTTTACATTTAATATATTATAAACTTTACCATTTATTTAGTCAATCGCTATAGAATATTTTTATTTTTTGTTATATTTCTTTTGATTTCTTCTACAAATTTATCATAGGGAGAAATAAATTGAATTTTGATTAATTTTTTTTCTCCTTTTATATTTATTTTAACATGATTATAAAAATCAGCAAATTTATATTGATTTATTATAAATTCCTGAATTTTGTTTAAAGACAATTCCCCAGATATAAATTGGTTTTTATTCATTATTATTTCTTTATCTATTATTTTTTTATTTTTGAGTCCATTAGAAATATTTGTGTTTTTAAATGATAAATTGATATCCAGAATTTTCTTTTCTTCATCTATAGAAAAAAAGTCAGAATCATCAATATGGAGCTTTTTAAATATTTTTTTTAATTTTTGAGTATCTTTTAAAGTTGCTTTTAGACTGTTATCGTCTAAAGATAATAATATTTCACCATTTATATTTTCCAATTCTTCATTAAATTTTATTCCTAAAAATACTTGGATTAGATAGAATTGATTTCCATATTTAAAAAAATCGGCAAGCATTACTGCACCTTTATATAAAAATAAAAAATCATCTACGGAAACATATAAATAATTATCACCATTTACTTTATTTATTTTTCTATTATTCGGATTATTATAAAATACGGATTTGGGTTCATTATTTAAATATACAGAAAAATTTTGGAGGGCTTCCTTATCATTAAAGTTGAAAGAACTAGTAATCATTTCTATTCCAATAGGTATATTTTTATTGATAGATAAAATTCCATTATAAATATTATTTTTATTTTCTTTTAAAATATTTTTTATTTTTTTA
>JAITPM010000068.1 GCA_031289425.1 Fusobacteriaceae bacterium | reverse complement strand
TTTTCTCCAGTATTTTTAACACTTGCAGGAACATAAGTCATCATATCCGTTGCAACTGTAAGAGTATCTAGCATTTTCCAATTTACTTGAATTATATTCGTAGTAGTTCCTGCAGATGTTGTCCAATTTATTAATAAATACGGATCAACATCAGTGTTGGCAGTTTCAGGTTCTTGAGAAGATAAAGTATATCCTACAATATTGTTTGGGCTTTGTAAAATTGTACTAGTTATACTAAGACCTACTGAATTACTCGCATTGAATATATCAGCGTTTCCTATTCCTACTTTTATTTCAGCACCAGTCAAATCTATAGTTCCAGTCACTATCAATCGAGAATTTATACTCATTTCTAATTCAGAACCAGAAGCAGTGTTGGTATAATCTCCAGTTACAGTAACAATTCCTTGCCAAACGTCTACATCTCCTCCATTATTGATTAAATCTCCATCAATTTTTGTTGTTTTTGATTCAAACCATGTCCACCCATTATTTATTACATCTCCCTTTATCTCAACATTCCCATCGTATGTTCCAAACTGACCATTGTTTATTATATCTCCTACTACTCTCACATTTATGGAATTTCCAGTAATTACTAATTCTCCACCTGAATTAAGTGTAATTTTATCATTACCTGCTATAATAAAACTACTATTAGCATTTGTTTCTATTTCAGGCGATTTTAACATATTATTATTTATAAATAGATTGGCATTATTAATTGAAGTTTTGCCAACATATGTACTTTCACCAGATAATATTAGTGTAGAATCATATTCTCCATCTCCATTATCATCACTTCCACTTAATATAAGACCTGCATCACCTTTTATAGGATTGGAAAATGTTATATACTTTGCATTATCGTATTTAAATTTAATTCCATCTGGGAAACTTGCAGAATATAGATATTGATCTGATTCTTTTATATTTATGCGAACACTTGTCTCATGTACACCAGCACTATTAGCGTGAGTTAATCTTTTATCAAATTGTGCTGGCCCGCCTAATGCTTTAGTTTCATTTAATAGTCCCCATCCATATACAGGATCCACTCCAACTACACCTTTATCATCTGCTGTAGAGAGTAGTGTTAATTTGACAATTTCTGCACTCATCCAAGGATATTGTACCATTACACTTGCAGCCGCTCTTGAAACTGCTGGCGTAGCGAAGGAAGTTCCTTGTACCAAACCAGAACCAATAATATAGTCTCCTATAGCTGCAATTCCCCAATTTTTAGCATCATCTCCTATTCCGTTGGCATAATATGCTATTTGACCAGTTGTAGAATTTACAGCAGTAACAGCTATCCATCCATTTTCAAGTTCTTTATATACACCAGGTAATCTACCATCTGGACTACTTTCATTGACAGTACTTTTTACTCCAGTCTCAGGATTTATTTTCCCATCAGCACCCGGTAAAACACCTGTAAGTGAATTACGACCCTCATTTCCTGCAGCCCATAAAAACAATGCTTCTCCTGATCCTGCATGGTCTATATAAAACTTTTGAAAAAAGTTCAAAGGATAAGTAGTTGTATTAGGTGGAGTAGGTTTATTACCTAGAGAATGATTGTATATTTTTACTCCAGCTATATTTAAAGCGGTATACATCGTACTACTTATACTTATTCCCTTAGAAACACTATCATAGCCACCCTTTGCGTCAATCTGTAAGTTAGTATACGGACTAGCTCCTATTATCAATGCAACATTTTCTCCATGTGTATACCCATTTCCGAGTTCTTCATCTCCAGTTGTTGATTTATTTGTTATGTTGATTCTACCTGATAAAGCGCTTAATTTTGAAGTCCTAAATGAAGAATCAATAACTCCAACTAATCCAAGTATAGGTTTATAAGGTGCAGGAGTATATGTATCACCATCACCAATCGTTCCCAAACCTTCAGATGGTCTATCTGTATTTATTATAATACTGCTACCACCGCCACCACCACTTCCGCCTCCACCGCCGCCGCCACAGCTAGTTAGTGTAAGTGCAACTACTAATAATGCCAATATTTTTGTTTTTACTGAAGTTTTTTCCATCTTTGTTCCTCCCGAATAATAATTTATTTTTATACAATTACTTACCATGTAACGAAAATCCTCTTACAACATTATAATTATACAACTTTCCCCAATAAATTACAGTTATGAATAATCTAAATCCAAATAATTTTACATTATTCAACATAATATCATGGTTCACTAAATTGTAAAAATTATATTACAAAAAAAATTTCCCAAAAAAATTTACTCGTCATCATTTTAACATATTTTTCAACAAAAGTAAATCTCTTTATTGAAAATGTTATTTTTTTTATTTCAAGGAAAATGCATCTACTGAAAATCTATACAAAACTATGTATATAAAAAACAAGGGGGATGCTCCCTTGTCTGTTATTATAATCTTGCCATGTTTTTTTCAATGATTCCTCTATAATTACACTGCATTGTCCTTTATTTTGATTACTTCTTTATTCATATTTGCTCTATTTCCATTGGGCTCAATCATACCCCTTACAGGGATGCACTCAAAACGTATTATTTATTATTTTCTTTTGCCCATGGGTGCAATCATGCACCCCTACATAAATGTACTTTAAAACATATTCTATCTTGAATACTAATCTTGCGTAGTGGCGTATGATTACGTCCTCATTACACCATCCAATATTACCATTTCCCCTACTCTTTCTCCTTAAATCCAATATAATCCCCAAAAGCCAACATATAAAGAGCCATTTCAAAACTTATATTTTTCTCTGATTGTGTTTTTTCTATTTCCTCATAGACAGTGTTTTCTTTTTCAATTATTGCATCCTTATCCTTAATTACTTCTTCAATTATACTTGGAAGCACAGAACATATCTTATGAAAAGCATTAGAATCCCCGGTTATCAATGCATAAAACCTATCCAAGCTTATTTTTCTAATAAGCTTATGTTCAATTCTTTTTTTCTATAAACCCCAAGTCCCATTTTTTCATAATATTCCTCCAGCATTATTTTGATTTTTTTACCAACTTCATAAGCTAACTTTACAGGAACAGCATTTCCTATCTGCTTATATTGTTGGCTTATAGTTCCGGTAAATATCCAATCATCCGGGAAAGATTGAATCCTTGCTGTTTCTCTAACATTAAATGGCCTAACTTCTATAGGGTGACATCTTTCTGTTTGCTTCATCTGTGGAGTAGTCAATATAGCTAGAGATGGTTCATCCATACTAAGACGTCTCAAAATACCGGTTCTTCCACCTTCCATATCCCAACAAGACTTCATATAATCCTTTGCAATTTCAGCATCAATATCTTTCCAATATCCCCCGGCTGGAACCAAAGAAAATATAGTTTTTTTAGACTTAGAATATATTGCCCCAGGTCCATCCGGCACATCTGAGATTACATCCCTTAGTACAGGTTTATATTTAAAACTTTGAGGATAGTGGAAGAAGCATACTTCTGAAATATCTTTTCTTATCCCTATAACAATGAGCCTTTCCCTTTTTTGTGCCACTCCATAATTCCAAGCATTTAATACCTTATATTGAATGATATAACCTTCTTCTTTAAAAATATTTTTAATTGTTGTAAAAGTTTTTCCATTGTCATGGCTCAACAATCCTTTTACATTTTCAAATAAAAAAATCTTTGGTTGTAATTTATGTAAAAACATTGCATAATAATAAAACATCGTTCCACGTGTATCGTTAAGACCTAATCGCTTACCCGCATAACTGAAAGATTGACAAGGAGCTCCACCTGATAATAACTCTAATTCTCCCTTTTTTATTTTAAATTCATTTTCTAAGTCCTTTTCAGCCGTGATTTTGATATCTTCATTGATAACATTCCAATTTGGCCTGTTCAATCTCAATGTTTCCACAGCTCTTTCGTCTATTTCTACGAGCCCGATATGCTCAAATCCAGCCTGTTCCAATCCTAAAGCTAAACCACCGCCGCCGGCGAATAATTCTATTGACTTAAACATAATTCCTCCTAATTTGTCCTAGTTTCCCATTAAATTTTATAAATAAAAGCATATTTTAATAACTATAAGCAATCAAAATATGCTAAAAAGTATTTAATAAATTATATCGTAATTTACATTTAAAATGCAAGACAATTAAATAAAATTTTACATAACAATCCATACTGAGACAATCTCTACTACTGAGATAATCTAAATTTTAAAGTAATATTCGAGTGAAACACAAGGGGCCTAGACCCCTTGCAAACAAATTTCTACACACGAAATTTTAATTTATTCACTTATTTACCCCTTACCTAATCTTATACCTCAACCCCAAAGAAATCACATTATCCGCTACTTCAGCCCTCTCTATCGACATATCATAGCTCACACTTATCGTCAAATCTTGAGCCGCCTCTATTTCCACACCAACTCCTACCCAGGTAGTATTCTTTGGCAATGCCGCCCCCTTCACTCTAATAGGAGTTTCCTTAGTATCTCCCACATAATGAGCCTTAAACGATAAATCTTCCTTATTAAAAGCAGATACATGTGTTAAATGCCCATTTAATTTCAATTTCGATATCTTAGCTTGTGCTCTAACTCCGGCTACACCGGAAGTTTGACTATAATCCTCAGCTTTTGCTGTAATTCCAAAATCATTTCCTTTTTCAGTAAATTTGCCTCTTTTTACTGTGTCATGCATCAATCCCACAAATGGTGTTACCTTAATATCGTTAGATATTTCATATTTATACCCCAATTCAGCATAACCGGAATAATTTGTATCATCATGATTTGATTTTAGATGATATTCTTTTTTCCCATCAGGACCATATATAATATCTCTTTCTACATCTGCATCAGAGAATCCTATCCCCAATCTTCCCAATGCGTAGAATCCACTATTAGGGAAGCTATATATTCCATATGCAGACAATGTTACGTTAGTACTATTTGCTTTCCCTGCAAATTTATCAAAATCAGCCTTAGCTTTCGAAGCAGATACAGCTCCTCCGATTATAAATCCATCAAATAATTCTATATCTCCACCGACTTGTGCTCCATATACTTCTGTATCAGCTTGTGCCCAACCTTTTTGATATATTTTACCTTTTGTCCCTATTCCACTTGACCAAAATCCGATTCCACCTTTATTTTCTTCATCAGATATCAAATAAAGTCTGTTGGACAAATCTTTATTCATAGCCTTGGATTGTTTGAACACTATATTTTCAGAAGAAGCATATATTTCTCCTGATAATGACCTCCATGTATCTGGAAGGAATGCTGCTGGTGTACGGATTATATCTGCTGCTGCTGTTTTAAATGAGCTATCTTCATCTGTACCAACAAGTGAATCAAATACCTTATCTAAATTTTCACCGGTATTTTCAACATTTGCAGGGATATAAGCCATTATTGTCTTGGCTGCATCAAGAAAATCAATTCTATTATATCTTATTTCTATTTTGGGAACAATTGATGGCCCTGTTACTGTGAAAGTTATATAAGTCGATATATCAGCATCATTGACAATTGGTTGGGTAAATCCTTGAATGTCTCCACTTTTTGCCTCTAAAAGTGTATTACTCACAATAACATTTGCAGGAGCATTAAACACATCATGGTTTGTTATTCCTATTCTTATTACGGCATCATTTAATTTTATAGTCTTGGCTACAATACCAGAATTAATATCTATAAATAATTTCGTATCACTATCACTTATAAAATCACCGGCAATCTTTACTTTCCCAGACCTTATACTCATACTAGCCGAATCTGTTGTAACACCTGATCTGTTACTATTATTAAACATATTCCCTGTTATTTCTACTCCAAATACTCCTTTTGATTCAAAATTAACAGCCCCCGCATTATTAGTTATATTCCCTGTTAATTTCAAATCTCCATATTTAACATTAAAATCACCAGCGTTATTTATTATATCTCCAACTATTTCTACATTTCTTTTTCCACTTACACCTACTACTTCTTCAGAAGCATCAAAAGCAATCCTTGCTGCACCCAAAGCAGTAAATGTGCCATCTTTATTTATCTCTATTTTGTTCGATCCTGTTAATCTATCAGTTATTATGAGTTCTCCACCCTCGACTGTGGTATCGCCTGTGTATGAATTATTTTTGGTAAATATCAATAATCCTTTTGCATCCGGACTTTGCAATCTAAATCCGGCATCTCCGGTTATAATATTTGTAAATGAAAATTGGTCTATATCATATCTGTTTTGTTCTGATCCCTTAATACTTATGACAACATCATCAGCATGGATCGCACGACCGAGTGCATCGACAGTAACATGAGTCAATCTTTTATCAAATTTTGCCGGTCCTCCCAATGCCCTATTTTCATTTAATATACCCCAACCATATGTAGCATCAGGCCCACCGATATTCTGATTTCCCATATGTTCTCCGGGTTTATCTGTTGTAGATAATAATGTCAGCTTAACTATTTCTGCACTCATCCAAGGATATCTTACCATTACTCTTGCTGCTCCTCTAGACACTGCCGGTGTCGCAAAAGAAGTTCCAAATACAGTTCGTCCGCCCGTCATATATGTATAATCCCCTATAGCAGCAATTCCCCAATTTTTAGCAGCATCCCCAATTGCATTAGAATAACTTGCTTTTAATCTATCCCCACTATTTATAGCAGTAACTGCTATCCATCCATTTTCGGCTTCTTTATACAATTCCGGAAATCTTGCATCAGGGGTTGCCCGATTTGCTTTCTCATTTCCAGCTGCCCATATGAATAATGATTCTCCCGAACCGGCATTATCCCTAAAAAATCTTGTAAAAGTACTCCCGGCAGGATAGGCCTTTTCTATAGGTTCATCTATTGAACTCCCGAAAGAGTTATTATATATCTTCACTCCTTTATCTTTTAATCCGTAATACATGCTACTACTTAATAAAATTCCACCCGCAGCACCGGCACCTATTCCATAAATATATATGTTAGAGTACCCTTTTCCTATTATTAATGCAACATTTTCCCCATGGGTATACCCATTTGCTAAGTCATCGCCATAACTACCAGGTTTATTTATTATATCTATTCTATTTCCTAACTCACTTAATTTTGAAGTGCTAAATACTGAATCAATAATTCCAACCAACCCAGGTTTAGTTGAAAAATTGATATTATATTTACTATATTCCGATGATATGGTATTTTCTCTACTTTCTATAGATTGACTCGGTGTATTCTCAACAGGTGTCGGAGTATATCCACCGCCACCACTACCTCCTCCCCCACCGCCGCCGCAGCTAACCAATGTAAGTACAACAATAAATAATGCCAATATCTTCGTTTTTACAGAAGCTTTTCCCATCATTATCCTCCAAGTAATAATTTACTTTTAAAATATATTTCAAATAACATTTTCTACACTGGTATAACAGAGAGCCGAGACTCCCCATCACAGAACAACCTAGTACTGCGACAAGTTATATTTTTATGTGCTACTAGTTTACAACACAATGGATCTTGACCCCTTGCACATAATCCCCTCACACTTCTATCCCACACATCAATCTTCCCCAATCCTCAAAAAACACACTCGTAACAATTTTACCATATATCCCCGAAAAAGTAAATCTATTTATTAAAATTGTTCGCATTTTTACCCCAATAAAACCCATCTACCATAAATCTATACCAGACAATAATCATAAAAAAGCAAGAGGATTTCCCTCTTGCCTTTACTATAACCTTGTCACATTTTTCCAGTGCTTTTCTTATATTTATACTACATTATACCCTCTATTGATTGCTTCTTCGTTCAAAGCTAAAAGATTTTCCTTCCCATGTAATTTTTCTTTTAGAGTAGAAAAAGCCTCATCCTTTGTAAAATCTCCTGTCAATTTTCCATATGCTCCCAACATTATTACATTGATAACTTTTAAATTCCCCAATTCACTTGCGATTTCTCCCGCATTGATATAGTGCACATCCACATCCTCCCTTGATGTCTTTATATCTTTCTTGAGAGAATTTTCAATTATTATTAATCCTCCCTTCTTTACATTATTCTCAAATTTTCTGAGAGAAGGCTCATTCATAGCTACCAATATATCTATCTCATTTTTCACAATGGGAGATCCAATAGGTGAATCAGAATATATCACAGAACAATTGGCAGTTCCTCCTCTCATCTCTGCTCCATAAGATGGAAACCATGTGGTATTCAGTCCCTTATTCATCTCAGTAAGAGATACTATTTGTCCCAATGTCAATACACCTTGACCACCAAAACCAGAAAAAATAACTTTTTTCTTCATATTATTTTTCACCCCTTATATCTTTATACACACCCAACGGATAATAAGGCAGCATATTCGTTTCACACCATTTCATAGCATCTATCGGAGACATTCCCCAGCCTATATTACAAGTCCCTACTATTTCTACTAGAGAAAATCCTTTTTTCTCTCTTTGACATTGGAAAGATTTTCTTATAGCTTCCTTGGCCTTTCTTACATTGGCAGGAGTCGTCAGCGTCACTCTTTCTATATAAGTCGCAGATGGGATTTGTGCCAATACTTCAGCTATTTTGATAGGTTTCCCTGCTGATTTCTCACTTCTACCATATGGAGAAGTTGTAGTTTTCTGACCAATCAAAGTAGTTGGAGCCATTTGTCCACCTGTCATTCCATATATTGCATTATTTATAAATACGATAGAAATATTTTCACCTCTTACAGCAGAACTCAATGTTTCTGCCAATCCTATACTTGCCAAGTCTCCGTCCCCTTGATAAGTAAAAACTAAAGTATCTTTATTTTTCAAAGAACGTTTTATTCCTGTCGCAACTGCAGGAGCACGACCATGGGCAGCTTCTACACAATCAAAGTTAAAATAATCATATGCCAATACGGAACATCCCACAGGGACTACTCCTATAGTATTTTCTAGCATTTCCATTTCTTCCAGTACTTCAGCTACCAATTTGTGTGCGATGCCGTGAGTACAGCCTGGGCAATAATGGGTCTCCATATCTGTCAAACCCTTAGATTTTTTATAAACTACTTGATTCATTTTATCACCTCTAGAATAGATTTCTCTTTGATATATTTCTCTATCGCATCTCTGGCCTCATTACTATCGAATATATTTCCGCCTGTACGTCCATAGAATCCTATATCTTTAAATCTGCCATTTAGAGCCAATTTTACATCTTGTATCATTTGCCCTTTGCTTAATTCCAATACCATTATTCCTTTACATGTATCCGGTATCTTCTCGAATGCATAATCAGGGAATGGCCACAATGTAATCGGTCTGATAAGACCAATCTTTATTCCTTTTTTCCTCAAGTCATTTATAGAATTTCTGACTATCCGTGCCGATGTACCGTATGCTGCTATTACAAATTCTGCATCATCTACCATATATAGTTCTGCATCTTTTTCATTTTCTGTTATTTCATCATATTTATCTTGAAATCTTGTGTTAATAGCCTCCAATTCATCTGTATTCAGGTACATAGAAGTAATTACTCTATGTTTTGGTCCACCTTGTTTACCTACAATGGCCCACTTCGATTTATCTACTTCCGGAAAATCAAAATCTTTGATTTCCACTCCTTCCATCATCTGAGCTACTGCTCCATCTATCAATATCATTACAGGATTTCTATATTTATCCGCAATATAGAATGCTTTTTGAGTCAGATCAGATAATTCTTGCAAAGTGCTGGGAGCATACACTATCACATGATAATCTCCATTTCCACCGCCACGTGTAGCTTGAAAATAATCTCCTTGAGACGGTTGTATTCCTCCCAATCCAGGGCCTCCACGACTTACACTACCTATCACGCAAGGCAATTCCGCCCCACAACAATAAGCAATTCCTTCTTGTTTTAGAGCAATCCCGGGCGACGAAGACGATGTCATACAACGTGCCCCACTGGCAGCCGATCCATACACCATATTTATAGCAGCCACTTCCGATTCAGCCTGTACAAAATTCCCCCCAGGTATTTTTGGTAATTCCTTAGCCATATACTCCGGCACTTCATTTTGCGGTGTTATCGGATACCCAAAAAAATTCAAACACCCCGCTTTTATTGCAGAGGCTCCCAACACTTCAGAGCCCTTCATAAGTTTTTTTGCCATTTTTACCTCCTATTTTTACAACAAGGAGCCATGCACCCTTGTTCACTTTCGTTAAATTATACTTTTTTCGCTAAATCATATTTTTTCATTCTTCCTAAACAATCTTCTCTACCCCAATAACAGAATCCGGGCACATAATAGCGCAACTTCCACAAGCCACACATTTATCAGTTATTTTTTCATACACCGGATTATAACCCTTTACATTCACAACCTTATTATTCAGATCTAGAATCTTCAATGGGCAAGCAGCAACACATAATCCGCATCCCTTACAGCGATCCATATCAAATATTAATTTCCCCTTTGCCATATTTTCCTCCTTAAATTTTAAAATTATTCTTTTAATCTTGCTTGTTTTGTATCTCATCTATAACTATCGTATCAATGTTACTTCCTGAAAAATTTACAGATTTTAATACCATTGTACAAATCACGGGAATTGATAATTTTTTTGATACCTCATATAAAATACTCTCTCCTTGTCTGACATCATCCGCAATCGTCTCCTTTAATAAGTTAGAATTATTTACAAGACCTGTAACCTTAAATCCTGAAAATTCTTCATATTCCTCTATAAGGTTTATAATATCTTCCACACTGGAAGTTTCTGCCCGAAATATATTTATTACCATCCACAATTCATATTGAAAATCTTTATTTTTTAAGGCCATCAAAAGTTTTAGCCCATTTCTTGTCCCGGCCAAATCTATTATCACATATTGCTTATCTACACCCTCATTCCTATATAGAAGTGACTCAAACCCATAACTTACGGCAGGTAAATCACTCCCATTAAAATCAAAATTTGTGGAACCCCATACGTTTATCCCATATTTTTTAAGATTATTTATATTTTCTCTGGAACGATAATAAACATTTATAACATCCAAATCCACTATATTGACTTTATAATCCTCTTTTGCCAATTTCATAGCATATTGTATGGAAAATTCGGTTTTGCCACTCCCCGCATTCCCAGACAAAATTATCGTTTTTTTATAAATTTCCTCTTTATCAGTTTTTTCTTTTATATTTGTTTTCATTTTTATTTTTCATCTCTATTTTTATTCTAATAAAATACATTTATCTAAAACTTAATCATTCATCAATTAAATTATACCTCATAAAAAATACTTTGTCATCTTTTTTGATGTTTTTTATTTTTTTGAATTAAACAAAAAAACATCGGTTGGCTAATCCGATGTTTTTATTTTTTTAACTTTCCCATAACAACCTAATACTGAGAAAACTTAAATTTTAATGTACCATTCTATTTAAGAACAAGGGCTCTTGGCCCCTTGCATACCAGTTGGCTAATCCGATATCTTTTTTCTTTATATCTTTTTTCTTTATATCTTTTTATCTTTATATCTTTTTTCTTTATATCTTTTTATCTTTATATCTTTTTTCTTTATATCTTTTTCTTTATATCTTTTTTCTTTATATCTTTTTCTTTATATATTTTTTCTTTATATATTTTTTCTTTATATCTTTTTCTTTATATCTTTTTTCTTTATATCTTTTTTCTTTATATCTTTTTATCTTTATATCTTTTTTCTTTATATCTTTTTATCTTTATATCTTTTTTCTTTATATCTTTTT
>JAITPM010000082.1 GCA_031289425.1 Fusobacteriaceae bacterium | reverse complement strand
CGGCAAGAACAGAATTATCTGACATCGTATCAAAAGATTTGAAAAAAAGAGGATTTAAATTTCTTGGAAGTATTATTATGTATTCACATATGCAGGCTACAGGAATCATAAATGATCATATTTTGGGTTGTTTTAGGTATGAGGAAGTACAGAAAATAAAAAAATAATTTAAATTGCAAAAATGATATTAAAAAATTTTTAAATAAATATAGAAAAAACTATTATGTTTTTGAAGCAACACAACTGGTAAAGATAACTCCCTTAAACAAATGGATTGCTCGTGGTAAGGATGGTCATTATGTTATTAAGAGATTAAAGAATGCCAATAAAATTTTGACTGCTCTGACAGTAAAAGAAATGAAGCAAGAAGGCAAAAAATTTATAGGAAAAGATTATGATTTGACCAATGAAATTGTCAATAAAAAACTTGTCAAAGATATGGTAACAATGTACCGTTAGATGAAGATGTAGTTTCACCCAAAGCAATTTTTGTAAGCGACTTGCTTATAACTGTTAAAAGTAATATTTATTTTGATTTGAGAAAATCTGGAGGTAAGACATGAAAAAATTATTGTGTTTATGTTTATTTTTATTAAGTTTGACTAACATATTATTTGCACAAAATGTAAAATCCTATTCCTTTGGTAAATCTACTTTTATTTCTCTAAAAGATAAGGATACAGAAATGGGGAAATCAATATTACTAAAGCCTGATGCTGAAATAGTAAAAAAAATACTGGGAGAGGGTACTGCTAAAGGGAGTATAAATGCCTTTATTCTAAAAACCGGAGATAAGACAATCTTGATAGATACAGGATTGGGAAAGAGTGGAGATTTATTGGATGCATTAAAAAATGCTAAAATAGAACCTATAGATATAGATACAATATTATTGACACACATGCATGGGGATCATATTGGCGGATTAGTTGATACTGATAAGAAAGTATTTGAAAAAGCTATAGTTTATGTGAATGAAAAAGAATTGGACTATTGGATAAATGGAACACCTAAAAACAAAGGTAATGCGGACATGGTACGCAAAGTAAAGGATGTATATGGAGATAACCTTAAAGTTTTTGATTGGGATACAGAGATAATACCCAGTATAAAGGCTATAAATGCTGTAGGACATACACCTGGGCATACAGCTTTTGAGTTGGATTTTGATGGTAGTGATAAACTTTTAGTTATTGGTGATTTAGTGCATAGCCTAAATGTACAGATGGCAGACCCCAGTATGTCTGTAACTTTTGATGTAAACCCAGATGAAGCTGCTAAAACCAGAATAAAGATATTCGAATATGTCGCATCAGAAAAAATAAAGATTGCGGGGATGCATATACCATTTTCAGGTGTTGGTTATATTATAAAGGGCGACGGGAATTCTTATAGGTTTGAACCGTTGGAATGAGGTATAAATAATAATAAATATACCATTTGATGGGTTATATAAGGGTGCATGATTGCACCCTTATGTAATAGAATTTACTATTTTATTTAACCCTCAATCAAAAATAAAATTCTCGGTTATTGACATTGCTGTACGTGTGTTGTATAATTTTATTAAAAATAGAATTATGTGTTTTATAAATGAATATAGCTTTTTATGTGTCTCCATTTTTTTTATAACAAAATAAGCAAACGTTTGCTTGTCTGGAATGGTGAGAAATTATGCCTAAACAATATGCAACACTTAAGGATGTTGCTAAAAAAGCAAAAACAACAGCAGCTACTGTATCTTATATATTGAATGGTAATAAAAACCGCTATATAAGCGAAGATATGCGTGAAAGGGTGTTACAGGCTGCTAAAGAATTGAACTATGTAAAGAGTAGTGCCGCTAGTAGCTTAAGAGGTAAGCAAAGAAAAATGATTGCGGTTCTGGTTCCTCAATTTATTAATCAGTTTTTTACTCAAGTAGTCTTGGCAATAGAAAAAGTCGCAGATGAATATGGATATGTCTTGAGTATTTGTAATACCTTTGATGATACTGAAAGAGAAAAGGATGTAATACAGAGAATGCAGCAACAGAGGATGGATGGATATATAATTATTCCTACTAAAGCAGGGGCTGAGAACACAAAACAAATAAGAGATATCGGAATACCGCTGGTCATAGTAGATAGGTCAATAGAGGGAGTCGAAAAGTATAATTGGGTCACTACAAAGAATTACCAATGTTCATATGTCGGTGTGGAATATCTGATAAAGAAAGGACATAGGAAAATTGCTTTCATAGGGTGGGATTCGGAAATACCTGACCTTATCAAGAGAGAGACGGCATATCGTGATGCCATCAAGGAAAATAATATAAATCCAAGCAATATTCTTGTATTAAATGGTATATTTACAGCAGAAGCCGGGTATGACATGACAAAAGAAATTTTACTTCATCATAGTGATGTTACTGCGATATTTTATGCTTATAATATACAGGCTATAGGCGGTATAAGATACTTGAGAGAGAGAAAAATAATAGCGGGTAAGGATATTTCTGTTGTACTGATAGGTTCTCCGGATTGGGCAGTAATAGGGAATTATACTAGAATTGATCAAAGAGCTTTCGACCTTGGCACCAAAGCCGCCAGGTTGATATTTGAGGTGATATATAATAAAAACTCGACAGATTTTGGTCATATTATGCAGAATTGTGTTTTGATAGAAGGCGATTCTGTAGTTGATATAAAATAAAAAATTTAAGGAGGAAAATTATGAGAAAAAAAGGATTTCGATTTTCATCAATTTTATTACTGGGAATATTTGTATTGTTATCAACAATTTCATTGGCAAAATATCCTGCAAGAGATATCAACTTGAAAGTCCCTTATAATCCAGGTGGATCTACTGACTTGACTGCCAGAGCCCTAGGAGAAACTATGGGGAAAGAATTAGGAGTTAGTTTTATAGTGACAAATACTCCCGGTGCTGGAGGAGCGGTTGGTTCTACTGCTATATATAATGCTACTAAAGATGGCTACAATATATTGGCAAATGGAATGATGGCATTTGTTGCAATGCCGGTTTTGGATACTTTGAAAACTACTACGGCTGAATGGGATTTCTGGTTAGCTACATTTACTCCTAATGTAGTAGTAGTAAGAAAAGATTCTCCATACAAGACTATGGAAGACTTAATAAAAGCTCTAAAAGATAACCCAGGTAAAATCACTGTAGGCACTGCAGGACCAGGTAGTGGAGGTCACGTAGGGATAGAAGTACTTAGAAGTGGATCTGGAATAGAATACAAACATGTACCTTATCAAGGTGGAAATCCTGCTATCATAGCTACTCTTGCAGGAGAAGTCGATATGACTACTCAATTGCTAGTTGAAATGGAAGATATGATAAAAGCCGGAGATTTGAGAGCATTAGCAGCATTTACTCCTGACGATATAGTTATAAAAGATGGACCAACTATTCCATCAATCCTAAAATTTATACCAAACCTTAAAGACAAAATACCATTGGGAGAAACAACTGGAATCACTGTACCTAAAGGAATACCGGACGAAGCTTTGAAAGCTTTGGACGATGCTTTTGATAAGGCTATAAAAAGCAAAGAATTTATTGATTTCTGTGCTAGAAAAGGATTTATTATAGTTGGAAAAAATAGAAAAGACGCTGTAAGTTATATGGAAAATTTGGCTTCTGTCATCACTTGGACTCTATATGATGCAGGTGTTGCTAAGAAATCTCCTGAAGAATTTAATATAAAAAGATCTAAATAATTATAAGTTGTTAATTATAAAAACTTAGTTTATAAGCAGTTGGATGAGTTCATGCAATAAACATTCAACTGCTTTTTATAAAATTTGATTATGTAAGGAGACATCTCTATGAATGAAAATAAACATTTAGATTTATTGGCTTCTATTGTGCTCATAGCAGTATCTTTATTTATTTTAATATCAGGATATGGAATCCATACAGATTCTAAGGAACATATATCTGTATCACCTGGATTGCTACCGTTGATATTGGGCTTTGCGCTTTTATTGTGTAGTATAATCCAAGCTTTCAGGTGTATGAAAGATATCGGATTGTATAAAGGGATAAGTCAAATAATAGACTGGGCAAGAGCACGGGCTAAGGAAGAAAATACAAAAAGAATGCTTATAGGAACGATAATATTGGGTATATATACTTTTATATTATTATCGTTTTTACCATTTTGGCTGGCATCTATTATTTTTATGATAATTTTGATGTTATATTTAAAGGCAGCTTCGCTGTTAAAAATAGTGATAATATCAGGAACTTCTGTTGGTGCTATTGTAATTTTGTTCCAAATATTATTCAGAGTTCCGTTACCATAAGAGAGGGAGGTGATATCAAATGTTTAAATATTTATTTGATGCAGTAGGTATAGTGACTCAACCATGGAATGTTCTAGTATTATTCATATCTGTGTTTAGCGGGCTCATCATGGGAATGCTTCCCGGATTGAGTGCAACGATGGCTGTGGCTTTACTTACAGGGCTCACATATAGGCTACCACATAGTACTGCCCTTATTTCACTGGTCGGTGTATATGTAGGTGCTATATCCGGAGGTTGTCAATCTGCTATTTTATTAAATATACCGGGAACTCCGGCTTCTGCGGCGACAGCCTTGGATGGATTTCCACTGGCTAGAAAAGGCAGAGGCGGTTATGCTATTTTTCTTGCTACTACCGCATCATTTTTTGGGACTGTACTAAGTATTTTTTGCGTGTTGACATTGACTCCTATATTGACCAAATTTTCTCTAAAATTTGGTGTGTGGGAATTTTTCTTGCTCTCAATATTCGGGATTATTATTTGTGGGAATTTGACATCCAATGGGAATGCTCTCAAGGGATGGATATCCGGTATAATGGGGTTGTTTGTAGCTCAGATTGGATTGGATACTATAAACTCATTCCCTAGATATTCATCTCAAAATATAAATTTGATGTCAGGTATAAATCTGATTCCTGTAATGATAGGGTTATTTGGATTTCCGGAAATTATACAAGCATTCAAAAAAAGCGAAAATAAAATTCTTGAAATGACTACTTTCAAAATAAAAGAGGGATTTCAAACTATATTTAAAAACACTATAGCAATAATACGGTCATCTCTAATAGGCGTTGGAGTAGGAATAATACCGGGTGTCGGAGAAGATGTAGGTGGATGGCTATCTTATTGGGCCAGTAAATCTACGAGTAAAGATCCTGAAAGTTTTGGACAAGGAAACACGTTAGGAGTTATTTCGGCCGAGACCGGAAATAATGCATGTATAGGAGGAGCAATTATACCTATTTTATCTCTGGCTGTACCGGGCTCTGCTCCTGCAGCGGTATTAATGGCCGCATTTATGATGCATGGATATAGACCGGGACCATTACTTATCAAAGAAACACCTGAATTTTTATATCAAATATGTATGTATCTGTTGGTTTCTGCATTGGCTATGTGGATATTGGGTCTGGGGATAGCCAAAGTATCAGTTAAAATTTTAGGAATCAAAAGAGAAATACTTATGCCGATAGTTTTTGTACTATGCGTAGTAGGGTCATACGTTATAAATTATAATATGTTTGATATAAAAATAATGTTTGTGTTTGGCATATTGGGATTTATATTGAGCTATCTAAAATACCCGTCGGCACCATTCCTGTTGGGGGTAATCCTGGGGCCAATGACGGATTCGAATCTGAGAAGAGCACTTACTATTTCTAGTGGCAGTATACTTCCTATGTTCAAAAGGCCGATTAGCTTGTTTTTTCTTCTAGTAATCAGTTTTTTAATATTATCACAGACCGGAATTTTGAAAAAAATAAGAAAAAAAGATAAAAAAAATATAATAAATAAACAAAAAATAATTAAATAAAAAATGAATTTTGGGGGTCCAATACATGAAAAAAATAAATATAGGATTAGTGGGGTGTGGATTTGCAGCTAATCTGCATATGGAAGCTTTTAAGAATGTTCATGGCTATGATATAAAAGTGATAGCATTAGCAACAGAATCTAAAAAACGAATGGATTTTGCTAAAAAATACGATATATCAAAAATCTATGATAATTTAGATGATATGTTGAAGGATGAAAGTATAGATGTGATAGATATATGCACTCCACCTTATGTACATTTGGAACAAGTGAAAAAAACAATATTGGCTAAAAAACATGTTATGTGTGAGAAACCTCTTACAGGGTATTTTGATGGAGATGGCCTAATAGGTGATACAGTCGATAAAAAAGAAATGTATGAATCAGTAATTGCCAATTTAGAAGATTTAAAAATTTTATTGGAAAATTCAGAATATAAGTTTTTTTATGCAGAGAATTTTGTATATGCTCCTACTGTTCAAAAAAGTAGAGAAATACTGGAAAAAACTAAAAATAAAATATTGTTTTTAAAAGGAGAAGAAGCTCATAGTGGCTCCCATGCAGAACATGCAGCTTTATGGAAATATTCCGGAGGAGGCTCTTTTATGAGGCAAGGTTGTCATCCTCTGTCAGCAGTCCTATATCTCCAAAAGATAGGAGCTAATGCTAGAAATGAAAAATCACAAATTTCATCTGTGATTGCCGATATGGGAAATGTATTAAAAACTTTGGATAAAAATGAAAAGAAATATATACTGGCTGACCCGGTAGATGTGGAAGATTTTTCCAATGTCATAGTTACATTTTCTGATGGTACCAAGGCTATTGTAACGGCTTGTGACATGGTGGTAGGCGGTGTACGAAACATAGTAGAAGTCTATACTAATGAAGGAGTATACCTATGTAATATCACTCCCAATGATGAGATGAAAATATACAATGTAACAAATGAAAAATTGGGAGACATATATATTACTGAAAAAGTCGAAAACAAAGCAGGCTGGCAAAATGTCTGTATAGCTGAAAGTTATGCAAGAGGTTACGTGGGCGAAATGCAAAATTTCATGGAATGCATAGATAAAAACCTGGAACCGGAATCCGGTTTTGAATTGGCCTATGATACAGTAAAAGTTATTTATGCAGCATATTTATCTGCTCAAGATGATACGAGAGTAAAATTTTAAAAAATGGAGTGATGAAATATGATAGGTGTTGCAATTATAGGAGCAGGGGACATAGCAAATATTCACATAGAAGCCTTTAAACAACTACATAATCGTTGTAAAATAATAGTACTATCTGATATATATGAAAGTAAAGCTAAAGAAAAAGCTGATAAATACGGCCTAGATTGTGAGATAGTGTGTGATTATAAGAATTTGCTTAAAAGAACAGATATAGAGCTGGTATCAATATGTTTACCGCCATCACTACATTGTTCTATAGCTTCTGAATTTTTACTGGCAGGAAAAAATGTGCTATGTGAAAAACCAATGGCTCCCACTTTGGAAGAATGCGATACAATGATAGAATCTGCTAAAAAAAGTGGAAAAAAATTATCAATAATAGCTCAAAATAGATTTAAGACAGATACAATGAGAACTAAAATGTTAATTGACAGCAAGGTATTGGGCGATATATATTTTGCTCAAATAAGCTCTCTCTGGTGGAGAGGAGACAATTATTATGACCTTTGGTGGAGAGGTACTTGGGAAAAAGAAGGTGGAGGCTGTACATTTATCCATGCAGTACATCATATAGACCTCATGTTATGGTATATGGGTGATATAGAAGAAATAAATTCTACAATTTTCAATCAAAATCATAAAAACAGCGAAGTAGAAGACCTGTCTATAACTACTATAAAGTTCCAAAATAAAGCTGTCGGCCTTCTGACAAGCTCACTACTTCATCATGGAGAAGAGCAAAAATTTGTGATAGATGCTAAAAACGGTACTATTGAGATACCTCACAAAATATTAGTAAATAAACAAATGGAAAATGGTTATCCGGAATCTGATGATAATACAAAAGAAAAATTTGAAAAATTGTTTGTAGATTACCCGGCACTCACTTATACTGACCATCTGGGGCAAATAGAAAATATGTTATATTCTATAGAGAAAAATATTGAACCGTTAATCAAAGGAATGGATGGACGCAGAACTATTGAATTTATTTCCGGAGTATATCAATCAGCTTTTACTGGAGAAAAGACGGAATTTCCAATGACTGAAAAAGATTTGTTTTATACAAAAACCGGCATTATGAGTAAAATAATAAAATTTAACGAAAAGAAAAAAAGTGTAGAAAATTTCTCTGATAAGGGGATCACAGTCGGTGGAACGATATAATAGGGGGGAAATATTATGCAAAAAATGGATGGAATGAATTATGCTCCGATTTCTCAGGGGAAAGTAGAGGTTGTATGCCAAAAAAACCAATTTCTATTCAGTGTTATCGGGCTAGATCACGGACATATTTTTGCTATGTGCAATGGACTCATAGAAGCCGGGGCTACTTTAAAACAGATATATGATAAAGATGAAAATAAAATAAAAAAATTTTTAGAAAGATACCCAGAAACTATTGTAGCTAAAAATCAAGAGGAAATATTAAAAGACGAAGAGATACATATGATTGCCAGCGCAATAATACCTTATAAAAGGTGCCGTCTAGGAATAGAAGTAATGAAAAATGGTAAAGATTTTTTTGTAGATAAACCGGGTATGTTAAACCTTTGTGAAATAGAAGATGTAAGAGCCGTATGTGGTGAAACTGGAAAGAAATATATTATATATTTCGGAGAACGAATACATGTGGAAGGAGTGGTATTTGCCGAACGATTGATAAAAGAAAATGTAATAGGAAAAATAGTACAAATGACTATACTCGCTCCACATCGACTGAACAAAGAGACAAGGCCAAACTGGTTTTTTGAAAAAAATAAAAACGGGGGAATAATAACGGACATTGGCAGTCACCAGATAGAACAATTTTTACATTTTGCAGGTGCAAAAACTGCCAAAATAATGCATAGTTTTGTAAAAAATCATGAAAACAAAGATAAACCTGATTTTTTTGATTACGGAGAAGGAATCTTACTTTCTGATAATGGGGCTACTTGTTATTTTAGAATAGATTGGTTTACTCCTCAAGGATTGCGTGCATGGGGAGATGGAAGAGTGTTTATAATTGGTACAAAAGGGACTATAGAGATAAGAAAATATATAGATGTCTCAAGGGATACAAGAGGGGATCATGTATTCTGGGTAGATGGAGTTTCGGAACATTATGAAAATGTTGCAGGAAAAGTCGGGTTTATATTTTTTGGGAAATTAATATTGGATTGTCTGAATAGGACAGAACATGCGATAGAACAGGAACATGTACTGGAAACTATGAGAATAACAATCGAAATGCAAGAAAATGCAGAAAAAATGTCCGACGCTTTTTAAAAATGAGCGATTATAAATCATTATTTCTATAAATGTATTATTATATTTGATTTTTTAGAGTTAAAATATAAATAAATTACAAATTATGTTGTCTTATGATATAATAAAAAGTGAAAATTTTATTATTAAGCATAGAGGAATATTATGAAAAATATAAAACTGTTATTGTTTTTGACTATCTTATTATCTATCTTGATGTTTGATACAACATACGCTAGCTATGATAGGAGACTTTATGTAGAAAAATTTTATACTATGCAACTTTTAAATAAGTATAAAGACAGCAAAATAGAATTTGAGAACAAAATAGAATTACTTACGGAAATTAACTACAGCGATAAAAATTATCCTGTTTATTCTATAAGGATATATAATTATAAAGGGAATAGAGGTATAATATATGCTATAACATTGAAAGATAACTATCTGGATGTAATGAATGATGAGGTTATACCTCTCAAAAATACGAAAAATTTAAGTTCTAATGAATTGATATATTTAATGAGATTGGAGAAGGACCCGGATGGAGTTAATTTTTCCGGGAAACTTTGGTTAGAAAATATAAAAAACCCATTGGGATATGATATTGAATATTTGAAGATTGAGTTTAAATCAGCTCCATTTCAGGAAATAGAAGGACAAAACATGATTGTGCATTGGGTTGGTAATATTCAAACTATATTTATAATAAATTTATAATAAACAAAATATAAAATAGAAAAAAGAATACAGAGAAAAGAAAATAAAGAGGAAATAAATATGAGAAAAGTATTATTTTTTATTTTACTGTTGGGATTTATGTCTTTTGGGCATGAAACAATAGAAAAAATAAAAAATGGTTATGTAGAAGAATGGGAAAAATCGAAAGAAAACGGTAATATAGAAATATTCTATTCCTGTGGAAATTATGTCAATAATTTAAAGCATGGGGAATGGATATTTTACTATAATGAAAAGAAAAAACTCAAAAGATTTGTCATATCATATGTAAATGGAAAAGAAGATGGGGTAAAAAAAGAATATTATCCTTATGTAACATATGACGGAGAAGGAAAAAGTAAAACAAATAAAGAAAAAGAAAGACTTTATAGAGAAACGACATATGTGAACGGACAAATTAACGGAATACAAAAATTATATTCACCTGATGGAATACTCTACAGGGAAACATCTTTTATAAATGGCGAAAAAAATGGAATAGAAAAAGATTACTATGATAACGGTAAAATGAGTGTAGAAAGATTATTTATAAATGATAAAAAAAATGGAATAGAAAAAGAATATAGTTCAGATGAAACGCTTTTTATTGAACGTATGTATTCCGATGATAAATTGGAAGGATTGACAAAGATATATAATTCTGATGGGAAACTTTTGCAGGTAACGCCATATATCAATGATAATGTGGATGGTGTGGGGAAAAAATATAATCTGGACGGGACTCTTTACTCTGAGATGATATATTCCAATGGTAAAGCGGAAGGAGTCGGGAAAGCATATTATGAAAATGGGAAACTGGAATACGAAGTAACATATATAAATGATATAAAGGAAGGAATGGAAAAAGGATATTATCAGGACGGTACACTTTTTTATGAGACTCCATTTGTAGGTGGCAAAATAGAAGGGATAGCAAAAGAATATTATCCTAGTGGAAAGCTCAGATATGAATGGATAATTGTTTCTGATGAAAAAAATGGAATAGCGAAAGAGTATTATGAAGAAGGAGGCATAAAATGTGAAACACCTTTTATTAATAATGATATAAGAGGTGTAGTAAAATGGTATGACAAGAATGGGATTCTAAAAGAAGAAAGAACATATATCAATGGAAAAGCTAACGGAATCTCAAGATTATACGATTTAAGTGGGAAACTTCAATATGAGACAAATTTTATAAATGATGAAAAAAATGGAATAGAAAAAGTTTATTACCCCAACGGAAATATTAATTATAGACTTCCTTATGCGAATAATAAAAAGAATGGATTAGTTTTGGAATTTTATGAAAATGGTATGATCAAAAATGAAGTAATATTTATAGATGATAAAAAAGAAAAAATCGAAAAATCTTATTACGAAAATGGACAAATTAAGTTTGAGTCATATTATAATAATGGGTTGAAAGAGGGAATAGAGAAGAGTTATTACCCTGATGGAAAAACTATGCAGGAAGCCAGATTTATCAATGGACAAATAAATGGAATAGTAAAGTATTATGATGAACTGGGACTTTTAAATTTTGAAACACCTTATATTAATGATATGAAAGATGGAATCGAAAAATGTTATTACCCTGATATGACGCTCAAATATGAACTAACATGGAGCAATAATAAGAAAGAAGGATTCTTACGAGAATACTACGCCAATGGAATCATAAAAAAAGAGGCATTGTACAGAAATGATGCCATTAAAGGTACCGTAAAAGAATATGATATGAATGGAAAGCTCA
>JAITPM010000015.1 GCA_031289425.1 Fusobacteriaceae bacterium | reverse complement strand
AAGGTTAATTTAGATATATTATCGACATTGACTAGAGAACAATTGAAGGAAATTAGTTTGCATGGGCATTTATTAAGTAATGAAGATAAAAGCCAAAAAAAAATTATTAGCAAAGGAATTGGGGCTGACTAAGGGATAAAATGAATTTGATTAAATAAAAAAATTTTAATAATATAATTAAGGATTTTTACTTAGGGGAAAAAATGGAATATAAAAAAATCGAAAACTTATTTGACGAAATAAAAAACAAATTTGAGGGTAAGACTACTTCAATTAAAATGTTTGATGATTATGTAAAAAAAGCTTTGGATACAGATTATAGTCTGGTCGAACATTTGAATTCTCGGATTATAGAGCTTAACAAAGAAGTAAACTATATGTGGATAATCGGAATGGACGAAAAAGAGGTAACCTGGTATTTAAGTGTACTTTATACCTTGAATATTAAAAATAATGTTATGTATATTTGTGTAAATAGGATTGAATTGATATGATATAAAAGTTACCAAATACGAGGTGGTGCATGTGGATATACAAGATTATAATGATAAAATTGATGAATTGGAGATCGCTTTATTGGAGATAGATGCACTCGGGAAAACTTATCTTGATGGGAATAAATATGTTTTAGAGAATAAACCTGCTTTGAAAGCTCTTTTGGAAGGGTACAAGCAACAAAAAAATAATCTTATTAGTCGCCCAATAACCGTAGAAGAGTGCAATGAAATGATTCGGTATTGTATTGAATCTGAAAAAGCTGCACTACAGGGAAAAGAATATACCTTAGATGGTAGGTCACTTGTCAGAGCTAGTCTTAATGATATAAGAGCATTAAAAAACGAATATATAGCTAAAAAATCTATGATTGAGAATGACACTAAGGATGGAGCATATATGTATAGAATAATCCCACGAAATGATTAGTATGGAGAGGAGAATAGTATGAATTTTATCAGTAAATTAGCCCCTAGGTGGGCTCATAAGCGAGAAAATGCAAAGCGTGAACTTAAGATAGAAAATGCAAAGTTAAAAATTGTAGATAATATCTATGGATATTCTGAAGCTGGGGCTAGTACTAAAAAAAATGCCTTTAAACATACTTGGGATTGGCTCAACACTCCAAAGGAAGATATTGGAGATAATCATGATTTACTGACTGCACGGTCACGGCAAGCTTTTATGGCAGGTGGATATGGTCGTGGAGCTGTCAGCATGATTGTAGAAAGTGCCATTGGTACTGGGTTGAAGCTTAAGTCTAATATTAATAATGATATCTTGAAGTTTAGTGAGAAGGAGCGGAACCGAATACAAAATGAAATTGAACATATATTTAATTGGTGGAGTGATGGGACTGAATGTGATATTGAACAGCAACAGCGTTTTGAGAAATTACAGTTTCAGATGTTGATCACAAAATTAGTTGATGGAGAAGGGTTTGTTTTGTTTCAGTATCGGAAACGGGATAAAGAATTATTTGAGACAAAAATTAAGTTTATAGATAGTGCAAGGTGCTGTAGTTGGAAAACCGATTTGCAAAATTTAGAAAATGGTGTTGAGACTGATAATGACGGGCGGCCAATTGCGTATTGGTTTATAAATGATAATAAGACTATGGAACAGATACGAATTCCAGTGCGGGATAAATATGGGAATAGACATCTTTTAGTGTTGATTGATAAAGAAAGAATCGGTCAACGGCGTGGAGTTCCTCTTCTTGCTCCCGTGCTGGAGATTTTGCAACAACTTACTAAACTAACTAGTGCAGAGCTTATGAATGCTGTTATTTCTTCTATGTTCACTGCATTCATTAAAACTGAAAAAGGAGTAGACCCTCTTAATATCACTAATGGTATAGAAAAAAAAGAAGGTGGTTCAGGTGAAAAAAAGAATGATATTAGTATGGGTTTAGGTTCCGGAACTATTTATCAACTTGAGCCAGGACAAGATATGATATTTGCTGATCCGTCAAGACCAAATGCATCAAGTGATGCTTTTAGGCTTGCGATGTGCAAGGAACTTGGTTCTTCTTTGCATATTCCTGCTGAGATCATAATGTCAAAATTTGAAGCTTCTTATTCTGCGTCAAAAGCAGCACTCGAAGACTTCTGGAGAATGATAAAAAGAGTAAGAGACTGGATGGCGAAAGATTTTTGCCAACCGATTTTTGAAGAGATTATAGATGAGGCCGTATCTAAGGGATATGTAGATCTACCGGAATACTTTGAAAATGCACTTAAAAGGAAGGCATATTTGGCAGCCGAGTGGTATGGTATGGCACAACCGTCTTTAGATCCTTTAAAAGAAGTAAAAGCATCTGTACTTAAGATAGAAAACGGACTTTCTACAAGGTCACGTGAGAGCAGAGAAATCAATGGTTCTGATTGGAAAGAAAATCAGATACAATTGGATATAGAGAATCAAATGCAAAAGAAGAAGGAGGTGAAAAATAATGGGAATATTCAACCCACTTCAAGCGATTAAAAAAGATAAAACATTGACATTATTGGTATATGGAGTAATTGGTGGTGGTTTATTCGATGCTGTAGATGCATCAGAAATAAATCGGCAAATAGAAGGATATGGAGATATCGAAGAAATAAATGTCAGGATACATAGCCCCGGTGGTTCCATAGCTGAAGGATGTGCGATATATAACTCACTTAAAAATCATAAAGCAAAAATAAATGTATATATTGAAGGACTATGTGCAAGTATAGCGACTGTAATTGCTATGGCAGGAAATACAATTAAAATGTCGCCTGTGGCAACATTTATGATACACAATCCTTTTGCATTGTATACGTCCGGTGATGCAAAAAAACTAAGAATAACAGCAGAGGCATTAGATAAATATAAAGAAGTAATGATAAATGCTTATGAAACAAAGAGTAAACTAAACAGACAAGAAATATCTGAACTTATGAACAAAGAAACATATATGACAGCAAACGAGGCGTTAAAAAAGGGATTTGTAACTGATGTTGCAGACCTCAAAGATAACGCAAAAATGGTGGCTATGGCAAAAGAATTTGTAGCATATGAAAATATTACTAAAAATACTTTTACGATTACAACACCATCTATAACTGAAGCAAAAAATAAAAGTAATAATATTGAGGAGGAGAATAATAAAATGGATGAAATAACAACAATGACAGCAGAGCAATTCAAGGTTAAATATCCTGATATGTTTAACAATATCTATAAACAAGGTGTTGCAAATGAGAGAGCGAGACTACAAGAATTGGATATTTATTTGGCAAAAACTGTCGGAGCAGAGCAAATTATACATATTGCTAAGTATGTGGAACCAAAGAAAGCAACAGATATGTTTGCAGAATTATTTGACTATGCAAAACCTAAAGCAGACACTGAAACTGTTAATGATACAAAAAATAAATCTTTTTTGAACAAATTTAATAGTAAAAAAGATGAAGCCATAGCAGATGGTGTGAATGATATAAAAGATATAAAAGTTGAGGCATTGGGAGATAAGGAAGCAAAGGCAGACTTAGATATAATTGAAAATATGGCTAAAGGACAAACATTTGAGATATAAGGAGGTAAAAAATGTCAGTAATTCACGAAAGACCAAACTTAAAAGCAGGTATAATAGAGGAATTTGAAACTGAAAGGATTACTTTGGCGGCTGGAACTTATGCCGAAGGAGAAGTAATAGAATTAACAGCAGGAGTATATCAAAAAATAGCTACAGTTGGCAATTTTTTTGGAATTGTGGCTGAGCCCACTGTGATAAATGCAAGTAATACTAAGGCTACTGTATATATAACTGGAAAATTTAATGGTGATGCATTAGTATTTACGACAGTAACATTAGCAAATCTTAAATTACCTGCTAGACACTTAGGAATAATAATAAAATAATCAAAAAGGAGGATTAATAAATGGCAAGAACAATATTTTTAACTAAAAATCTTACAAAAGCAATAGAACGAATAAAAGAACCATCACATTTCTTGTGGGATAAATGTATTGGAAACGAAGTAATTGAATCTACGGTCGAAATCGAAATACATACTAAAGATGCAGGAAGATTAAGGGCACCTTTGGTTGGTCGCAGAGACGGATTAATATTAGTAGAAAAACAAGAATGGGCAAGTGATAAATTTGCTCCGCCACATATCAAATTAAAAGTTGTTAATGAAGCAGAAGAAATGTTTGAACAACAATTCGGACGTACTGAGTATGATACTACTTATAGCCCGGGACATGCCGAATTAGCAAAAGAATTGATAAAATTAAAATCAATTGGATATAGAACACGTATCTGGATGCTGGCACAAATACTTAACACGGGTATATGCCCATTGGCAGATGGTAAAGCGGGAATAACATTTAATAATACTTTCGCAAAAGAAATACTTTCGGGTAGTGATTTATGGAGTAATGCTAGTGCTGATATAATAGGGTATATAGAAGAAAAACAAGCAGAAATACAGCAAACAACAGGAATTGTAATAGATACATTAATTATAAGTCCTGATGTTACACCATACATTATGAAAAATAGTTCTGTTTTGGAAGCACTAAAACAAGTTAATGCAAATACATTTCAAGTTGATAGTACCACTCAATCAGAAAAAAGGAAAAAATATAAAAGAATTGCCTATATACCGAGTCTTGATGTAACTATATATAGCTACAGAGATTGGGTTAAAAAAATAGGAGATAATGATGAGGGCTTACTTGTGCCATCTAAAACTATAATAGGATTACAAGCGGGATCATTTAGTTGTCATTTTGGATCCTTGGCACTTAAGTCTGAACCGACTGCAAAAAAAGCTATGAAACATGTAGCAAAAGAAGTCGTGAGAAGTTGGACTACAGACCAAACAGAAGATGATGAATTGCAGTATTTTTCAGCGCCAATTATATTGCCAGATGATGCACAAGGTTGGTTTACAAGTCAAGTATTAGTTTAGGAGGGATAAATGAAAATTAAAATAAATAAAGGATTCGGACTTAGATACAAAGGTAAAAGCTATAAAGCTGGTATAGTAGTAGATGTGGATAATAAAACGGCTGATATACTAATAGCTAATAAGCAAGCTGAAGAAACAAAAGAAAAAGTAATAACAGAAGGTGATGAAGAACAGAAAGATAAAAACAAAGCAGGAGCACCAGGAATAACAGATCCTTTATCATAGGAGATTGATATGTCTAGTAAATTTAATAAAACATGTGGTAAAGACCTGGACAGGGTCTTTTTTCGTGAGTTGGCAGAGCGAATAGAATTTGCTGGAATAATGATAACAGTTGTGATATCTAAAGATGATTACAATAAAAAATACCGTGGAGAATATAGACATAATAAGAATCCACAAGATACTGGTTTGACTAAATTTGGTATAATAGTTCATGCTAAAACAAAAGATATCCCTGTAAAACCAAAAATAGGAGATGAGATCACTGTGAATGGAACGAAATATGAAGTGGAAGATGTTATTACCGAAATAGGTATGTATAGAATAGCTTTATTTAGGATAAACGAATCATGATTGCTATAGAACTCAATGATGAGCAATTTAAAAAAATGGAGAAATTGTCGAAGATATCTATTGCCTTGTGTAATGAAGTATTAAAAAGTGCATTAAAAAAAGCAATTTCAAAAGTAAAAAAAATTGAAATAAAAGAAATACAGGATCATTATACTATGGATCCTTTTTTTATACAGAAAGATATAAAAAGTTCTGTTAAAAATTTAGAAGGAACTATAATGGCATCAACAAAGAAAAATAATATATATAATTTTAATCTTTCTGTAAAAAAGCCTAGAAAAAGCCGAGAGAGACTGAAAGCTATAATAAGTAAGGCAGGAGGTTTGCACGTGATGAGAACTATGTTCTGGGCATTTTATAAAAGTACAGGACAACGGTTTTCTCTCGGATTGTACAAGAGGAATAGCAGCGATAATAAAAATATAACACCTTTTAAAACAGTGTCGACTTATGGAATGGCAAAGGAAATTCCAGAAAATGAAATTGAAAAAATAAAAGATATATTTTATAAAGAATTAGATAAAAGGCTAGGTGAATTATTATATTAGATGATTTAGAAAAAATAGAATTAATTGAACAACCAAAAACAACGGAAGATAAAACGATAATTAGTCCTTTAGTTTCTATTTTACAAAGAACGGAAAAAGCAATAATAGAAACTATAAAAGAAAAAATATTAAAAGATGTAACAATAAATGATAAAAAAATTAAATATATAAATGGGTTTATAAAACCAAAAACATATGAAGAAAGAATTGTAGATGCAGAACAAAATATAAATGAAAATATCGAAAGTGATGAATTGAAAGAAAATATCCCTTTCATTTTAGTGAGGGCACACAAAATGAAAAATAGTAAAGAAACCATAGTAAAAAAAACAATATCTATACTGGTTAGAATTGTGATAGAAGATGCAGACTTAAATGGTTACTATACTTTACTAGAATTAGCAAGTATGATAACAGATTATTTTATGGATGAATTTTGTGGAAAAAATTATCTAGTACAACCAGATAAAATAGAAAGCAATTGGAATGAAGATGCCACAACTGGGGATTACTGGGGATGGGATATGTTAATACCATGTGAATTGCCAATTATTCCAATGGGAAATCATATGAAACGAATAGGGAGGTAAAAATGGCAAATGAAGAAAAAAAAGTAGAAACAAAATTAAATAAAAAAACAGACATTAAAAATCCAAAGATGGAAAGGTCAAAAAAGATAGGTTATGTTTATGTTGGATCCAATGTGATCATAAGTAATTACTCTTTATCTAAAAATATGGTTTTACACGAAGAATTTAAAAATAAAATTTTGAGCAAAAATAATGAGCTCGGCGATAATAAAATAGAAAATTTGGAAAAAAAATTTATTTTGTTAGAAGATTTTTCAACATACAAAAATAACTTAAAGGAGGTCTTATAAAATGCCAGGAGGATTTACCCATGGAACACGTTCAAGTGAAGTAGAAACTCAAATTAAAGGATTCTTGGCAGTAAAAAATCCCGTGGTAATAATAGGAACTGCACCTATCAATCAAGGAAACTTGGAAAATGTTAATAAAATTACTTTAATCCAAACAACAACAGATGCTGCGGTTGAATTTGGTGGAGCGGCTAATTTACCAGGCTTTACTATATCAGAAGCATTATATGTTGGATTACAAATATTTCCAACAAGACCGATTATTGTAGTTAATGTTTTAGATCCAAATGAACATTCCGTTACAGAAAATTTGGAGGATATACCTGTTTTAAATAAAACAATAAATTTATCAAGGGTGGGTATTATTAAAGAATCTTTGGAAGTGAAAAATGCAGCAAATAGTATTGCAATAGACGATTATACGGCAACATTTAAAACAGATGGGACATTAAACATAAAACTAGCAGAAACTTTAAATGTAACTGCTGTAGATGTGGAATACGTATATTTGGATCCTTCTTTAGTAACAGAAGCTGATATAATTGGTAGTATTAATCCTGATACATTAGAACGAAAAGGATTAGAACTTATACATGATATTTTTCCTAAATATAGCATGATTCCAAGCTATGTCATTACACCAAGATTTAATTCCAATGCATTGAGAGCAATATTAGATACTAAGGCTAGCATAATAAACGATAAATGGGGAAGTATGTCTATATTTGACATACCAGATGATACTGCATACGGATCCGCAATAGAAT
>JAITPM010000018.1 GCA_031289425.1 Fusobacteriaceae bacterium | reverse complement strand
ACATAGTCAGCATGTCCTGGGCAATCAACATGGGCATAATGTCTTGCTTCTGTTTCATATTCTATATGAGCAGTATTAATTGTTATTCCTCTTTCTTTTTCTTCTGGAGCCGCATCTATGCTGTCAAAATCTACTTTTTTATTATGAGCAGGATATTTCTCAGATAACACCTTAGATATTGCTGCTGTTAGAGTGGTCTTGCCGTGGTCAACGTGACCTATCGTTCCTATGTTTACATGGGGTTTGGTTCTTTCATATTTTGCTTTTGCCATTTAAATCTACCTCCTGAAAATTTTATATTTTTATTATAAACCCTTACTATAATATATACAACTTTATTAGATTTTTTTCCACTATTTTTTTATTTTAATTCTAAAAAAAATCCCATACAAAATGCATGGTAACATAACTAAAAAACTTATGGTGGTGAGGGAAGGATTCGAACCTTCGAAGGCATTGCCGTCAGATTTACAGTCTGATCCCTTTGGCCACTCGGGAACCTCACCTGAATTTAATATAAAATGGTAGTCCCAAGGGGAATCGAACCCCTGTCTCCAGAGTGAAAATCTGATGTCCTAACCCCTGAACGATGGGACCTCTTTAAAAATGGTGCCGCTCGTCGGACTCGAACCAACCGCCTACTGATTACAAGTCAGTTGCTCTACCAGATGAGCTAGAGCGGCAACGAACACAAGAATTATATTACATTATTTTTCAATGTTTGTCAACTATTTTTTTCTTTAATATTTCATTGCTAGAATAATTAGCCCATTATTCATCTTATCTTATCTAAAATTTTATTTACCTAAAGTTCTTGATAGCTGTATTTCTCATTATATTTTTCGTTTTGATTTCTTTTTTTCTAAAAATTATTTGTTTTAAAAATATTTATTTTAAAGTAAAAAAAATTTTTTAATTAAATTTGCAAAGTATGATATAATATGTAAGACTATAATTATAAAAAATCGGGTGAAATTATATATATGGAACATAGTTATGCGGTTTTAGAATTTGATAAATTAAAAGAAGAATTAATACCATATGTGAGTATTGATACAAACCATTATAAAATCATGAATATGTCTCCCTTTAAAGATATAAATATTTTAAATAGAGAGCTAAATATTTTAACTGATTTTATAGATTTTATATTATATGATGGTGGTTTTGAGAGTGCAGGTATGAAAAATATTTGTGTCCTTACAGAAAGTACAAAGTTAATAGGTACTTATCTAGAACCTGAAGATCTCTGGGATATTAATTTTAATTTGAGAATCTTCAGATTATTTAAAAATAGATTGGATGACTTAAATAAATATAAATATTTAAAAGAAAAATTTAAAGATATTCCGATATTGAAAGGAATAGAAGACACTATAAATAAAACTATAGACAATAACAAAGAGATAAAAGATGAGGCCTCCCTGGATCTGAGGGATATACGTTTTGCTAAGAAAACAACATCATTAAATATCAAAAAAAAATTTGATGAATTATTTGAAGACCCACAATTTTCTAAAGCTTTTCAAGAAAAAATAATTACTACCAGAGATGGTAGAAGCGTTGTACCTATAAAAATAGACTTTAAAGGGTTACTAAAAGGAATAGAGCATGACAGATCATCAAGTGGGCAAACTGTTTTTATTGAACCTATGTCTATAGTATCATTGAATAATAGAATGCGTGAATTGGAAGCCAAAGAAAAAGAAGAAATAAGAAAGATACTTTTACGACTTACAGATACTATAAGAAATATCAGAGCTGATGTAGATTCCATAGGTGAGGGTATATTATATCTGGATATTCTAAATACAAAAGCAAATTTTGCAATTATAAAAAAATGTGTAATACCTGATATAAATTCTAGAGAAATTTTATCTTTAATAGATGCGAGGCATCCTTTTATTCCGGAACATAAAATAGTTCCTTTAACTTTTGAAATTGGAAAAACTTATAATACCCTATTAATAACAGGCCCCAATACCGGGGGAAAGACTGTTGCCCTAAAAACAGCCGGTCTTTTGAGTTTGATGGCTCTCTCCGGAATTCCAATACCGGCAAATGAAAAAACAAGTATTGGATTTTTTACCGGGGGAATTTTTGCAGATATAGGTGATGAACAAAGCATAGAGCAGTCTCTTTCTTCTTTTTCGGCTCATCTGAAAAATATTCAAGAAATTTTTGAAAAAGTCACAAAATCATCCCTTGTATTATTAGATGAATTAGGTTCCGGAACAGACCCTATAGAAGGTTCGGCTTTTGCCATGGCGGCAATTGATTATTTTAAGGAAAAAAAATGTAAAGCTATAATTACCACTCATTATAGCCAAGTAAAGGCTTATGGGTATAACACTGAAGACATAGAAACAGCATCTATGGAATTTGATGTAAACACTTTATCTCCTACATACAAACTCCTTATCGGCATTCCGGGTGAAAGTAACGCTCTTACAATTGCCAAAAGATTGGGAGTTGCTGAAAGCGTGATAGCGAGAGCAAGAAATTATATAAGTGATGATAATAAAAAAGTAGAAACAATGATAAAAAATATTAAAGATAAATCTGATGAAATGGATATACTCAAAAGTAAAATAAACTTTCTCAAAGGCGAAGTAGAAAGAGAAAAAGATGAATATGATGAAAAACTCAGAATATTGGAAAAAGAAAAAAATGAAATTATAAAAGATGCTTATGAAAAATCTGAGCTTATGGTTAAAGAAATACAAGCAAAAGCTAATGCCATAATCGAAAAAATACAAAGAGATGAAAATCAAAAAGAAGATTTAAAAAATATCCAGAAAAATTTAAATTTACTTCGTAGCTCTATCATAGAAGAAAAAGCACAAAATGTAGTAAAAAAACAAAAAATTGAAATAAAATTGGATTATAAAGTAGGAGATCGAGTATTTATAAATAGCTTAAGTCAATTCGCTGTGGTTTTAAAGATAAATATGTCTAAGGAAATTGCTCAAGTACAAGCCGGTATATTAAAGCTCGAAGTCCCTTTTGATGATATAAGAAAAATCAAAGAAGAAAAGAAAAAAAAATATACTCCTGTAGCTGTCATTAAAACAAGAGTTCGAAATGAAATAGATATACGTGGTAAAATGGTCGATGAAGCAATCTTTGAATTAGAAAATTACTTAGATCGTGCTGTAATGAATTCATATACTGAAGTCTATATAATACACGGAAAGGGAACGGGAGCTCTAAGAGAAGGGATTTTAAAATACTTGAAAGATTGTAGGTATGTAAAAGACTTTAGAATCGGCGGTCATGGAGAAGGTGGCTTGGGGTGCACAGTAGTGACTTTAAAATAAAAAATATTTTCATAGTGGCTGCAGCTGGTTTTGGCAAAAGATTAAATCTAGGTTATCCAAAACAATTTTTGGAATACAATGAAAAACCACTTTTTATTTATCCTGTATTAATAGCCCAATTTTCTGACAAAATAGATAAAATTATAATAGTTGGCGGAGAAGACAGTATTGATAAAATAAAATATATTTGTGATTGTTATAATATAACAAAACTCCATAAAATTGTTGTTGGCGGAAAAGAAAGACAACATTCTGTATATAATGCTATCAATGAAATAAATAATATAAAAAATTTAGACAATAATCCTATAATTTTTGTCCAAGATGGTGTACGAATATTTTTTAAAGAAAAATATATAGATGAAAGTTTGAAAGAATTGGAAAACAATAACGAAATTGATGGTGTTTTGATCGGTGTACCTGTGAAAGATACAATAAAAATAATAGATGATCGTGGATTTATTCTAGATACACCTGAAAGAAAAACCCTTATATCGGCAAATACTCCTCAGGTGTTTAAATATAAAATATTAAAAGATGCCTATGATTATTCTTATAAAAATAATTTTATGAGTACAGATGACTCATCTCTCGTAGAAAAAATAGGCGGAAAAATAAAAGTAATTATTGGAGATTACGATAATATAAAAATTACAACAATAGAGGATCTAAGGTATATTAAATAAGAATCAGACAATATATTATAAATAAAAGTTTCCAAATATCATCTAAATTTTATAATATTAGAGGGAGTTTAAAATTGAAAAAAAAATTATTTAAATTTTTATCTATATTAATAATATTAGGTATTGCTTTTACAGGATACAGAATAAAAAACAAGAAAAATCCTATAGATTATATAAATGACGACATTGCAATAGTTTTAGCATTTGATAATCTAAATAATAAATTTTTTGACGAAATTGTATCATTTATTGAATCATCAAATGATAAAAATGATTTCGAAAATTTTAAAAAATATATATCTAAAATATACTTTTTAGCAGATTATAATGCTAAAAACGAACTGGGAGAATCTATTATTATCATAGATCCCGGGATTTATTATTATCTGGCATTAATGAAAATAGATGATTATTTTGAAAAAGATAATGAATTGTATAGAATAAGAGATGAATATTTAGAAAAAATGAAAGAAATTTATCCGAATATTAAAAATATCTATGGCGACTATTCCAATGGTTTGTTTTTTATATCAGAAGAAAAAAATTCAATAATAAAATTTAAAGTAAACCCTTCTTCAAGTCAAAATCCAGAGAAAAATAAAAAAATAAAAAATATTTTAAAAGAAAATAAAAATAATATTTATAATGGAATTTTATCTATCAATAAAAATATACCTATTGGAATAGAAATG
>JAITPM010000009.1 GCA_031289425.1 Fusobacteriaceae bacterium | reverse complement strand
TCATTTTGTTAGCACCTTTTGATTCATTGTGATTGATTTAAATTTTTATTTCTTTTTCTTATTTTATATTCCTATATCATGTTTATGGAGATATTCTTGTATTAACACCATATTCTTTTTTGATTTATCTCCTAAAAGAGAAAATAATTTTTTATTTCCACTGACAAGATATTCTATACTTTCTAAAACACTGAATAATACAACTTCATCTGCATATGGATCTTCCAAATCTAATACCATCTCAATAAATTCAAAGTAACAAATTATTTCTTCATATTTGTTATTTTTCATAGAATTTATAAGATTAGGTGTAAATACATCTCCAAAAACAACGTGTGCTCCTGTATCATTCCCCTCTTGCCATTCAATTTCTTCTATATATTCTTCATTCAAATTCGGAAATCTTTCTATTAACAATTTATTTAATTCGCTACTTTTCAATTTATTTTCCTCCCAATGCATTTTTCAAATCTTCTAATAGTTCTTTAGCAATTTTTAAATCTTTATCATTTAAATTTTCTTTTTTAATGACATTTTCTAAATTAGTCACACGCTCAGTCCCTTTCAGTAAATGTGATTTTCCTCCAGTTTTTACTCCAGTCTTCAATTCATCTCTTATTGCATCTACTAATCCACCATCACCAACAGAGGATTTTGATCTATACATTTCACTTATTACATTCTTTAATTTCTGATTATCTACACTATTTAATAATTTTTCTCTAACTGATGTTCCATTGTTTAATGCAAATCTATCTGGATTCTCAAGATAACCTTGAAATTCATTCCCTAATTTTGTTGTGCCACCCACAAATACCATATACGCTACAAGTGTGGATGTTTTTATGAATGCATCATTTTATCTTCTTAAAAATCTCAAAGATTATTTTTATATCTCATTTTATCACATATAGAAAGTTATTTATTAGTCTGTTGAATATTATCATTTTAATTCTTAACAATCACCCCAATTTGTGGAATTTTTTTCAAAATAATACTTTCTCCAGTTTTAAGTTTTACATTCAATAAAGAGGTATCTTTTTTACTAATTCCTATTACATTTTTATAATCACAGCTAAAAACAACGTTTTCATCATATAATACTGAAATACTTATGTTCATCTCATAAACGTTGAGCATTAAAGCCAATGAAAAATTATCAATTTTTTTAACTTATAAATATAAATTCCTGCATTTTTATCACCGACAGAAATAGCATCATTTTCAAAAAATTCTAATAATTCTAAATAATCATATTTTATAAACATTTATTTGCGCCGTCTTTTTTATTTTGAGATTACCGTTGTTACTTTTCCTTTTGAATTTACAATTACTTTAATCCTATCAGTTTCATGAATAAATGTATCTATAGTATTCCCAGCAATTGGAATTACATTTTTTACTGTTTATGCTAAATTGATATTAGGTCAAATGTCAATTAAAAAATAAGTCATTTTTATTTTTTCTGCTTGTTGAATCAATTTTTTCATTTTCTTATTTGTTTTCGCTATTCACCTTACAAAGTTATTTCAGATAGATCTCATAAATTTTTGAATCAACTGAATCCCAATAAATAACTTGTTTGTAAATGTCATCAAGCATATAATTAATACTACATTTAACTATTTCGAAACCAATGTCATACCCCCCTACAACAAATATTCTTATTAGGCATTTGCGAAATGCTAAATACCTCATTCTTACTGATTTTTTTGATCTATGTATAAATTTTCCCTCCAACATTAACAACAAAAATAATGTTCAAACATTTGTTCGAGGGCGTAATCATACGCCATTTATAGCACTATTCCTATTTCTTAATCTCAATAATACTTTTTTAGCTATATATAACTCTATTCTAAAATAAAAATATAATTTTACATTTCGCAATTACCTAATTTTTTACTACTTCTATTTGAATCACTTTTAACTTTTTTAAATTTTTCATCTAGCTCGCTTAACAAAGCTGGATCTATTGTGCTTACATCTATGGTACTTTGGCTCCCTTCTAATACTACTATTGAATAATCATCCAACATTTCTCCAATATTTTCTATATTATTCGCTGTGATGCTCATATTTCCATTACTTTCAATGGTTCCTACTGTATTTTTTACATTTCCTGTTGCAGTTATTATGAGTCCACTACCAGAAAATATATCTGCTATCGTATTAGTAAGATTTCCTGTTGTTATAGACATATCTCCACTAGAATATTTCTCCATTATTTGTAAAGTCCAATGCACTGATAGTTAGATTTCCGCCACTTACAAACTTTTTATTGTTTATAAAATTATTGGTTAGATTTAACTCTATATCTCCCGCATTTTCATAATCTTTATTCAATGTAAATGACTTTGCTTTTATTTTAAATAACCCATTACCGGTATAAACTCCTATCAACTCAAAATCTTGAGATAAAATTAGATTTAATATCCCTTGCGATTGTATTATTCGTTCCTTCCTAATACTACATTTGCTTCTTCTCCACCATATATAGCACCTTGCAATTCCGCTGTACGGGAAATAATATCCGTTTTTTTAGTATTTCTAACATCCAATCCCTGACTTCCAACAACTACAGTTCCATCATCTACATCGTATCCTTTAAGATTCCCATCCGGATCCTTGATTGGTTTTCCAGTAGTAATAGTAACATTGGGAGTATTTATAAACCCTGCTCCGTTTAGATATACGCCGCTAGGATTTGCTAATATATAATCAGCTTCTTTCCCTATTACTTCGGTAAATCCCTCTATTTTACTTTTATTTACGCCTGTTACTTCAGTAAGTATTGTGTCTGCTTCTTTTTTATTGACAAGATT
>JAITPM010000056.1 GCA_031289425.1 Fusobacteriaceae bacterium | reverse complement strand
TATTTGGCTCAAAAAACAAATACACCTATTTTGCCGATTGGTGGAGGGTATAAAAATAAATGGATTTTTGGTAAAACTTGGGATAAATTTCAAGTGCCAAAACCTTTTACTACTTTGGTATGTATATTGGGGGAACCTATTATTATACCCAAAGATGATAATATTGAAAATTATTCAGACATAGTAGGAAAAGCTATCACTGAGCTTGATGATAAAGCTTACGAATTTTTTTAGAAATCGAAATTTAAAAAATATAATAAAATAAAAGGAGGATGTATATAGATGTATTTAATATTAGATGCATCTGTGTATGATGCAAAATGAGAAAAAATTTCTTTTTAAGTACACCAATTTATTATGTCAATGGAGATCCACATGTTGGTACAGCCTATACTACCATTGCATGTGATGCTTTAGCAAGGTACAAAAAAATAATGGGATATGATGTGTATTTTCTTACTGGAACTGATGAACATGGACAAAAAGTCGAAGAAACTGCTAAGGAAAAAGGATATACTCCGAAAGAATGGACAGATGTCATGGTGCCAAGATTTAAGGAGATGTGGAAATTACTTAATATAGATTATAATAATTTTATAAGAACAACAGAAGAAAGACATATCAAATCAGTACAAAAAATGTTAAATATTGTATATGAAAACGGTGATATTTATTTAGGTCAATATGAGGGTAAATATTGTATATCTTGCGAGACATTTGTGCCGGAAAATCAAATTGCTGGAGATGATTGCTGCCCTAGTTGCGGGAAAAAATTAAATCTAATAAAAGAAGAATCTTATTTTTTCAGAATGTCGAAATATCAAGATGCATTATTGGATCATATAGATAAAAATCCAGATTTTATATTGCCTCGTTCTAAAAGAAATGAAGTTATACAATTTGTAAAACAAGGACTACAAGACTTGTCTATATCTAGAAATACGTTTACATGGGGAATTCCGATTACTTTCGCTCCCGGGCACATTACATATGTTTGGTTTGATGCCCTAGTCAATTATGTTACGGCTCTTGGTTATGAGAATAACCCTGAAATGTTCGATAAATTCTGGAATAATGGTCAGACATGTCATATGGTTGGTAAGGATATACTACGATTTCACGCTATAATATGGCCTTGCATGCTCTTTTCAGCAGGTGTAAAGTTACCAAGTAGTATTATCGCTCATGGTTGGTGGACGTCGGAAGGAGAGAAAATGTCCAAATCTAGGGGAAATGTAGTTGATCCTTATGAAGAAGTAAAAAAATATGGATTAGACCCATTTAGATACTATATGTTGAAGGAAGTACAATTTGGAAATGATGGAGATTATTCCCAAAAAAATGTTATAAATAGGATAAATTCAGATTTATCTAATGATTTAGGTAATTTGTTGAATAGAAGTCTAGGAATGTATTACAAATATTTTGACGGAAAGATTGTATTGAGTGATACAAAAGATTTGATTGATGATGAGATTTATACATTATGGAATGAAGTTGTAAAAGAATATCAGGACAGTATGGATATATCTCAATTTTCAAAAGCTTTAGAAAGCATATGGAGATTTATTGCAAGACTTAACAAGTATATTGATGAATCTTCTCCATGGATTTTAGCAAAAGATTCTAGTAAAACATCAAGATTGGCCTGTGTTATGAATATTCTTATTAATTCACTATATAAGATAGCTTTATTGGTATATCCATTTATGCCTGATTCTGCGCAAAAAATATGGAACCAATTGGGTGTAAACAAGAATATAAAAGAGGAAGTAATAGAGAATTTATCCGGTTGGGATACATTAAAAGAAGGACACCAACTTGGTAAAGCGGAACCGATTTTTCCTAGAATAGATGCAGAAGCTTTATTAAAACAAATTAAGGCAAAGAATATAAATCCTGATTTGGAGATAGAAAATGTTATTGATATAGAGGATTTTCAAAAGGTTAAATTTAATGTAGTAGAAATATTAGAAGTATCTTTAGTAGAGGGTTCAAACAAACTTTTAAAATTTAAAGTGAATTTAGGTGACCATATAAGGCAGATAGTATCTGGAATTGCAAAATATTACCCAAATCCATCAGAATTAATAGGCAAAAAAGTATTGGCCGTTACAAATTTAAAACCAGTAAAACTAAAGGGGGAATTGTCGCAGGGGATGTTTTTAGCTAGCGAAGACAAGAAAAACGGAGTTAGGCTGATAGTAGTGGGGAACGATATAGAGTTGGATGCACATATCAGTTGATATCTTTTGTAACTTAAATATATGGAAAAATTAAAGTATATAATAACAATGACTATGTTTGGAACAATTGGATTGCTTGTTAAGAATATAGAATTGACTCCAAGTGAGATAGTATTCTATCGTTCTTTTATTGCTATGATAGTAATATTTGGAACTGTTCTTGTTATGAAGAGAGGAAAATTTAATATTGAATTAAAAGGAAATTGGTTGCCACTTTTGGTATCAGGGCTAATGTTATGCCTAAATTGGGCTTTTGTGTTTACGGCGTACATGTATACCTCTATTTCCAATGCAATACTTTGTTATTATATGGCGCCTATATTTGTTATGATATTATCTCCTGTTATATTAAAAGAAAGATTTTTAAAAATCAAGTATTTATTTGTTTTCTTATCTATTTTGGGAATGGGATTTTTGATAGGAGCTAATTTAAATAATCTTGATAATAGAAATCTTATCGGAATAGGGTTTGGTATACTTTCAGCTGTATTCTATGCTACGCTCATAATATCAAGTAAACTTATAAAAAATATTAACAGTATAGAAGTCGCATTATACCAATTTTTTATCATTATTATTGTATTGTTACCATATATTTATAAAAACAATGGAATAAGGGTATTTAATATTCCATTTAAGTCATTGATATTGCTTTTAATTTTGGGGGTAGTACACTCTGGTATAGGCTATATGGCATATATTTCCTCAGTGAGAAAATTAAAAAGCGATGTAATAGCTATTTATAGTTATATTGATCCTATAGTAACTATTGTTTTATCTACGATATTTTTTCACGAAAAAATTGGGTTATTACAAGTTGTAGGAGGGATATTGATATTAGGTTCGACATTTTTATCTGAAATGTGGGAAATTAAGCATAAAGGTGCAAATTGATGAGATCTTGAGGGCGCAATCATGCGCCCTCTGACGGATATAAATATCTATAACAAAAATTAACAAAGGAGGTTGTCATTTATGGAATATATAGCAGATACTGAAAGGTATGGAAAAATGAAATATAGAAGATGTGGAAACACAGGTCTTTTTTTACCCATAATATCTTTGGGACTTTGGCAAAATTTTGGGAAAGAAACTTCGATAGAAATACAAAAACAAAAATTACACAAAGCTTTTGATCTGGGAATAACACATTTTGACCTGGCAAATAACTATGGACTTCCGGCAAATGGTTCTGCAGAAGAAAATTTTGGAAAAATATTAAAAGATGGATTCGGAAAATATAGAGATGAGATGGTAATATCTACCAAAGCCGGATTTCCAATGTGGGACGGCCCTTATGGAGATTGGGGTTCCAGAAAGTATTTGATTTCAAGTTTGGATCAAAGTCTAAAGAGAATGCGACTTGATTATGTGGATATTTTTTATCATCATAGACCAGATCCGGGTACACCATTAGAAGAAACAATGACAGCTCTTGCGGATATAGTAAGACAAGGAAAAGCATTATATATTGGTATTTCTAATTATGAAGAAATTGAAACTAAAAAATCTATAGAAATTTTATCAGAGTTAAAAGTTCCTTGTTTAGTTAATCAAATAAGATATAATTTTATCGAAAGATGGCCGGAAGAAGATCTTTTCGATATATTAGGTTCAAGTGGAGTGGGGTGTATATGTTATAGCCCATTAGCGCAAGGATTACTCACTAACAAATATTTGAGTGAAATTCCAGAAGACTCAAGAGCTGCGAGAACAGGTACAAGTATAGCTGAAAGATATTTTAATGATAAAAATATGCTAATTGTTAAAAACTTAAACGAAGTAGCAGTTGCTAGAGGTCAAAGCCTAGCACAAATGGCTTTGTCTTGGGTATTGAGGAAGGATGAAATTACAAGTGTACTTATAGGAGCCAGCAAAGTTATACAAATAGAAGATAATGTGAGCATACTTAATCATTTGGATTTTACTGAAGATGAGATAGATACAATAGAAAATATATTAAAAACGGATGATGATATATAAAAAATTAGTATTGTTATCAAATAGAAATTAGAGTGACTGTAAGGTAAGTTTATTTTATTCCTTCACAGTCACATCTTTTATCCATTTTAGAGATTTATATCTATAATAAGCAAATATAAACTTTATAATTTCTGCCAGTTCTACAATAATCATTAATTTGTAAACTGATACCTTCAAATATGCACCAGTAAATGCAACAGGAATTGAATATAACCAATTTGGTAACGTATCCAAGAAAAATGCTACTCTCGTATCTCCACCCGCCCTGAATAAACCTATCAATATAGACCAACAGATCATCTTAAAAAATACGAATCCTCCGGCTACTCTCATTACTTTTATAGCCAAGTCGTGCACAATTGGATCCAATTTGTATAAATTAACAATTGTAGGTGTAGATATTTCTATAAAAATTCCTGCAATTAGAGCCATTATGGCTGATATTTTTATTATTTTTTTTGAATATGAAATTACCTTATCGAAATCTCCTTGCCCAATTGTATGACCTATGATTATCGCTGATGAATTGGATACTCCCATAAAAATAATCGCACCTATTGCCATGACAATATCAGATATTTGAACTGCTGCAGCTTGTATTGTTCCTAGTCTGGCATAGGCAACTGTCAATGAGATTGTTCCTAGTATCCACATGGCCTCAGTAAAAAATACCGGAATAGATTTTTTATATATTTCTTTTATCAATTTTTTTGAAAGATTCAAATAACTATTAAGATTTCCTTTTAAATGATAGTCTTTAAGATAAATTACAAGTACAAAAATACATAATTCAAAAATTCGTGCTATGATGGTTGCTATCGCAGCACCTTTTTCTGCCAATTTTGGCATTCCGAAATTTCCATAGATCAGCATATAATTAAATATTGTATTTATGCTTACCCCAGTGGCAGATGCTATCATTGACACCTTTGTTTTTCCCATAGAACGGCATGAATAACTAATACTAAAAGATAATGCATAAAAAATATAAGAAAAAACAGCCAATTTAATATATGAAAGACTTATTTGAAGTACAACAGGGTCTTTTGTATAGATTCCCATTATTTTTTCTCCAAATAAATATACAATTGTTGTGAATGATGTTCCTAATATCAGACCGTTTTTTACCATTTTCCCAAATATTTTTTTTATAGTAGCGTAATCTTTTTTCCCGTAGTATTGTGCAATAAAAATTCCCATTCCACTATATAGTCCAAATAGGAATAAGTCATATATTCTATATATGCTATTTGCGAATCCAACTGCTGCAATATAATGTGTCCCTAATCTTCCTATCATTAGATTATCTATAAAATTGAGAGATGACGTTATAAATTGCTGTACCACAAGAGGAATTCCTAAGAAAATAAAAGTTTTATAAAATTCTGAGATTTTTTTTAATTTCATTTTTTTTCACCAATGTTAAAAATTTTTATTATGTGCATAAGCATTATACTGTATTTTTTTTAATAACACAATATAAAATATCCTTTGGATACTATAATAATCTCAAAGGATATTATCTATGTAAAATTATATTTTGGAGGACGTATTAATATTGGGTTAAGTTTTAATTTTTATACTTAATTTTTACCATTAAAATATGTCCTGAAAATGTCAATGGGTAAATATTAATATTGACATGCCGGAATATTTAAAGTATATTTTAGTAGTGATAAAGATTATTTTAAATCTAATAATAATTTTAAATATAATAAAATTGAAAGGGGATTCTATGCTAATATTTAAACCAATTGTAAGTGAATCATTGCATATGGAAGTAATAAATTCTATTATTACAGCAATAGCTTTGGGAGAATTAAAACCTGGAGAAAAAATTATAGAGCAAAACATAGCAGAACAGATGAGAATCAGTAGGGCACCAGTTAGAGAGGCCATAAGAGAATTATCTGCTCAGGGGATTATAGAATACATTCCTCGAAAGGGGGCTACTGTGGCTGCCCTTGATTTTTCCAATATTGCCGAAGTCTACTCTTTGAGAGCGTGTCTGGAAGGAATGGCAATCAATCTGGCAGTAGACAATATTACAGTTAAAGATATAAAGGAATTGGAAAATTTATCAAAAAAAATGACTAAATATCTAGAAGCAAACGATGTTGATAATTTTATAAAATGTGATGTAGAGTTTCATAATATTATTTTAATGAAATCTTGCCATAAGAGATTACAAAAACTACTGAACAATTTGATTTTACAGACAAAATTATATATGCTCATGTCAAAACACAATTTGCTTATAAATTCAAGATTAGATCTAGAATATGGAGTGCATGATAAAATAATAGATGAAATAAAGAAAAAAGATAAGATAAGAGCAGAAGAAGAAATGAAAAAGCATATTTTCAACTCTGGAGAAACATTGGTTCGTTTTCTAGAAAATAAAAATTAAATAAAAATAAAGACTTCTCATTTTATGGGAAGTTTTTTTATAGAGATCTTTGTATTGAAAAAGTAAATTATGAGTAAAAAATGTATTATAAAATTTTTTTTTAAATCTTGACATTATAAAAAAAATGAAGTATATATGTAGTATAAAGTAAATTGTCGACAATATACAAATAAAATTTATTTTAAATCAAAAATATTTATGAAAAAATTTAATCGGGGAGTGCCAATGAAAAATTATCATCTAAAAATACCATCTAGCCTTTTTGGGGGAGAAAATTCTGTAGAAAAAATAGGAGATATTTTAAAAAATGAGAAAATAAAAAATGCAATTGTTTTTACTGATAAAGGGATTAAAATGTCCGGACTTACTGATATCATATTAAAAGAAATAGAGAAAGTCAATGTATCCTATGAAATTTTTGACAATCTGATTCCTGAGCCTAGTTATAAGGATGTAGAAAATGTAATGAACGATATAAAAAATTATGATGGAGATATAATAATTGCTATAGGCGGAGGAAGTGTTATGGATGTAGCAAAATTATGCACTGTGTTAAAAAATGCTCCATATACAATCAAGGATTTGTTAAAAGATCCATCTATAGCACATAAGAAAATAAAGTCCATAATGATACCAACTACCTGTGGGACTGGTTCAGAAGCAACATGTAATGCGATTGTAGCAATTCCAGAGGATGAGACAAAGGTAGGGATTGTAAATAATGACCTGATCCCTGATTATGTGATATTGGATCCTAGGATGATAAAAAGTCTTCCAAAATCAATAATAGCTTCAACTGGAGTAGATGCTTTGGCTCATTGTGTAGAATGTCTGACATCCAAGAAAGCCAATCCGTTTAGCGATCTATATTCATTAAATGGAGGAAAATTAATTTTTGAGAATATAAGATTGGCATATTTATACCCAAATGACAGGAGAGCAAAAGAAAATATGCTAATAGGGGCTTTCTATGGAGGAATTGCGATCACAGCTTCTGGCACTACAGCGGTGCATGCTCTTTCATATCCGCTGGGAGGAAAATTTCATATACCACATGGGATATCCAATGCTATAATATTTGCCCAAGTGATGGAATTTAACAAAAATGCTTGTCTTGAACAATTTTCTAGATTATGTGACCTAATAAACCCGAGCTATGCAAACAAATCAAAGGAAGAAAAGGCTGATTATATCATATCTGAAATAAAAGATATAGTAAAAGTTACTGAGATACCTACAAATATTTCTAAATATGGGGTACAATTAAGTGATATAGATTTTTTGGTAAACTCTGCCAGTCAGATTACAAGGCTTTTAAATAATAACTTAAAAGTATTAAGCCTAGATGATATCAAAAATATTTATCTGAAAATACTATCATGATGTATTCATAATAACTATAAAAACAGGGGGCAATATAATATATGATAAAACCTATTATTGGTATAACTATGGGAGATCCTGCGAGTATAGGCCCCGAAATAACAATAAAAACCTTAAATGATAAGAATATCTATGAACGATGTAAACCTCTTATTATTGGAGACGCAAATGTATTGGAAAATGCAAAAGAATTTGTCAATTTGAAAAATATAAATATACATCCAATCAAAGATATATCAGAGGCTATTTTTACCTGTGGAACTATTGATGTTTATGATTTACATTTGATAAAAATAAATAAATTGGAACTAGGTAAAGTATCCAAAATGGCAGGAAATGCTGCATTTCAATACGTAAAAAAGGTGATTGAATTGGCTATGATTGGAAAAATAGATGCAACTGTTACCAATGCATTGAATAAAGAGGCAATTAACCTGGCGGGATATCATTATTCAGGACATACAGAAATCTATGCTGAATTTACTAAAACTAAAAAATATACGATGCTGTTAGCGCACAAGGATTTAATGGTGGTACATGTGAGTACCCACGTATCGCTCAGAGAAGCCTGCGATAGATGCAAGAAGGAAAGAGTATATGATGTAATAAAAATAGCTGATTATGCATGTAAGAAATTTGGGATAAAAAATCCTAAAATTGGAGTAGCTGGACTCAATCCACATTGTGGGGAAAATGGATTATTTGGTACAGAGGAAAAAGACGAAATAATTCCGGCTATTGAAAAAGCAAAAAATGAGGGCATTAATGTAGATGGACCTATTCCACCTGATTCAATATTTTCCAAAGCAAGAGGAGGATGGTATGACATAGTAGTTGCTATGTATCACGATCAGGGACATATTCCACTAAAAATATTGGGATTTATATATGATAAGAAAAACAGCAGATGGGAATCGATAGAGGGTGTAAATATAACTTTGGGTCTACCTGTCATCAGGACATCAGTAGATCATGGGACAGCGTTTGATCAAGTAGGAAGAGGCATTGCGAATGAATTGAGTTTGATAAATGCAATTGATTTTGCAATAAAATTGGCTAGTAATAAGTAAAATAATTATAAATAAAATTTTATTGGAGGTTATTTATATGAAAAAATGTTTAGTAACAGTGCTTGTAACCATTATCGTATTTGGTTTGTCTTTGGGAGAAAAAGAAGCCGTGGCTGCAACAGAAAAAGTCCATTTAACTTTTGCCACACAAGAAGTTGGGACTGGTGCATATCAGTATGCTTCTGCAATTTCTAGTGTATTTTTAAAAGCATTGCCTGAAGGGTCAAATATTGATCTTACTACTGAGTCTCCAGGTGGAGTAGGAGCTCCGATAGTATTGGAAAATGGTCAATGTGATATAATCATGAGTAATACTGGTCCAGCTAAATGGTCAGAAGAAAGTGGTATACTTGATAATCCTCCTACAAAATCAACAGCAGCTATAGCTGGTGGAATAGGCCATGATTTCTTAAATGTATTATTTACAAAGGAATTTGTTGATAAAACTGGTATCAAAACCGTAGAAGAATTAGTTGCTAAAAAATATCCTGTTAGAATAGCAATAAAGAAACCTGGTACATTAGGATATCTTGCATGTGTAAAATTATTTGAAACATTTGGGCTATCCCTAGATGAAGTAAAATCTTGGGGAGGGGCTGTAGATTTATTAGGTGGAGATGCTATAAAAATATACTTGCAAGATGGTAAAGCAGATATGACTGTTGACCATGTTGCTGCAGGTCAAGCTAATACTACAGAGCTTTGCATGACAAAAGAAATGTATTTCCCACAACTAAGTGATGATACATTGAAAAAATTAGTCTCAGCCGGATTTGATTATATTACAATCGAAGCAAATACTTGGAATAAGCAAACGAATGTTATCAGATCTGTAGGTTCACAACAAGTAATATTGGTACACAAAAATATGAATGACGATGTAGCATATCTATTGACAAAGTCACTTTGTGAAGGAAAAGATGAATTGGCAGCTCAATTAGCAGCATTAAAATATTTTGATCCTAATACTGCTGGATTACTTTCATCTACAGGTGTAAAAGTGCATCCTGGTGCTGAAAAATATTATAAAGAGAAAGGATATTTAAAATAAGTTTAATATAAATAATTTTAGCTGTATATTTCACATCATTTTATAATATAAAGTGATGTGAAATACTCACTAGAATAAAATGTGTAAGGGGGATTAATGGAAAATAACAGCAGTAAATCTATCCCAAAGAATATTGTTTTGATATTAGTAACAACAGTCTTTATTGGTTTCCAATTATATTTAGCACTCATAAAACCATTAGATCCAATGTTACAAAATCCAATGCACCTTATTCTAGCTTTATTAGTAGTTTTCATAGTAAATCCGTTTAATAAAAAATCAGATAAAAAATGGTTACAGCTAATAGACATACCATTTTATGCTGGAATCATATTTTTACTGTATTATGTATTATCAGAATTTCATCGTTTAAGTTTTAGAGTACAATTTGTTGATAAAGTCATGCAAATAGATAAAATAGCTACTGTAGTCTGCATTGTCATATTATTAGAGGCAGTTCGTAGAACTTTGGGGAAGGTCTTATTTATTTTTATACTTATATTTATTATCTATGATTGGTTTGGTATGTATTTTCCAGGGATATTATTTTTTAAAGGTACAAATTGGAGAAGCTTTACAGAGGTAATGATACTTGGTTCTGGTGGAATATTTGGAACACCACTCTATACATCAGCAACCAGCCTGTTCTATTTTATATTATTTGGATCTTTTTTCTCTAAATGTGGCGGAGGTCAGTTGCTTATAGATTTTGGAATGAAATTTTCAAATAAAAGTGCTGGAGGGCCTGCAAAAGCAGCTGTAATTTCATCGGGGCTTATGGGAATGATATCCGGTAGTGCCGTAGCTAATGTATCTACAACAGGTGTTATGACTATTCCAATGATGAAAAAAGTGGGTTATGAACCTCATCAAGCTGCTGCTATTGAGGCTGTAGCATCTACTGGAGGACAAATAATGCCGCCAATAATGGGCGTAGGAGCCTTTATAATGGCTGAAATGCTGGGGATTTCATATAAAACAGTCGCTTTTTCTGCAATTATACCGGCCTTGGCATATTACCTATCAATATTTTTGCTAGTTACTTTTATGGCAAAAAAAGATGCGCTTGATTCTAAAGAAAAGAATGTAAAAATAGAAATATCAGATGCATTATTACCTAGAATTTATATGATTATTCCAGCTATTGTTTTAGTATATTATATAATTACAGGACGCTCACTTATGAGGAGTGGAATGATGGGAATATTTTCAACTATAATACTTAATTTTTTAAGTAGATTTTATAAGAATGGAAAATATTACCAAGATCTAAAAACCATTGGTATTACAGCTATAGATGGTATAAAGCAAGCATCTAATATAGCTATTCCCACAGCAGCTTGTGGGATAATAATAGGAATTGTAATACAATCTGGATTAGCAACAAGATTTTCAAACATTATAGCAAAAATAGGAACTACAAATTTATCCATTGCTTTAATTATAGCAATGATCGGATGTATGCTTCTTGGAATGGCATTACCCACAGTTGCTGCATATCTAGTTGCTAATATATTATTTGTACCGGTTCTTATCAAATTAGGAATAAAACCTCTTCCTGCTAATATGTTTGTATTTTATTTTGGAATTATGGCTCAGATTACTCCTCCAGTATGTTTAGCATCCTATACAGCGGCTGGAATAGCTGAGGCTGATTCGCTAAAAACAGGTTTAACAGGATTTTTATACTCACTGGTCGCATTCCTAGTTCCATTTGTATTTATATATAGTCCAGAAATATTATTAATGGGTACTTTTATGGAAATTGTAAAGGCTACTTTTATATTATTCTTTGGTACTTATCTATTGGCAGGAGCTATATCAGGATACATGATTATAAAACAAAGTACTATCATGCGTATAGTCTTATTTATAGGTGCCATATGTCTTATAACTCCAGAAGTAATTACTGATATAATAGGATTTGTTATAGGAGTGATCATTGTAGTCTATGGAATCATCAGAAAAAAGTATCTAAATAAAAATATATTTTATTGATAAACTAATAAATTATACTAAAATTATAGTCAAATTTCCAATTTAATTTATTATATAACTTTTAATTCATAAAGGGGATAAAAATGGAAAATAAAAAATATAAGGTAATCATAGTTGGAATAGGTTTGGCAGCTCTATCTGCTGCGGTCAGAATGATTGAGCTAGGAATAAAAGATATAGGCATATACATGAAATCTTATGGAGGAACTCCCTACATAGCTGCAATAAACTTTGTATTACCTGATAATCCATATGGAGATACAAATAAGCAATATTTTGATGACATGATAAATGCTGGGTATCAAATTGGAAATATAAATTTGGTTAATGAAATGGCAGAAAATACAATGAATGGATATAATTTACTTAAACGTTGGGATATAGAGTTTGCTAAAAATGAAGATGGAACTACAAAATTAAGACATTTATCAGGGCATATTTACCCTAGATCTTTATGTTCTACAAAAGACTTAATCGGAGTGGAAATTGGAAAAAAACTTATAAATAAATTGAAAGAAAATAAAGTAGATATTTATGAAGGATATGAGTGTGTAAAAGTTTTATCTGATTCAAAAAAAATTTATGGAATTACAGTCAAAAACTCTGAAGGTAATTTGGAAAATCTATATTCTAATATAGTAGTAGCCGCATGGGGTGGCATAGGAAACTTGGTTGGGGTTTCCACATATCCACATGATATAAAAGGCAATACTTTAGCAATAGCAAAAGATGCAGGTGCAAAATTAATTGATGTAGAATTTATAGAATATGAACCAATGGTGATTCTATCACCACAGGGTGCCTTGGGAGAGCCATGTCCTACAGCTATGTTAGGTGAAGGTGGGTATTTGATAAATTCAAAAAACGAGAGATTTATACTTAAAGTACGACCTCAAGGAGAAGCAGGGGCGTCTAAAACATTATTAAATAAACAAATATGGAATGAAGTCAATGCGGGAAATGGATCAAAAAATAGTGGTGTATGGATAGATTTAAGGCATATCGACAGAAATATATTAAAATCATATCCTTGGCTCTTTAAGAGACTTATGGATAATGGTATAGATCCCAATAGAGATATCATAGAAATAGGACCTATGGCACATAGTTTTTCTGGCGGAATAGAAGTAGATGAAAATTATGAATCGTCAATAGAAGGATTTTTTGCTATAGGAGAAGCATGTGGTGGAATACATGGCGCCTGTAGATGTGCTGGAAATGCTGCAAGTCAAGCAGTGATTTCCGGATTACTCTGTGCGCAAGCTATAGCTAAAAAATATAAAGATTTACAGCAAACAATTAAAATTTTCCCTATGGAATATAAATCCGATAAAAATATATATGAAAAGTATATGCCGCAAATAAAAGAAATAGCTGTAAAAGCATTGGGAATATATAGAAAAGGAGAAATATTGGAAGATGCAAAAAAGCATATTGAAAATATATTAAAAAATACAGATATACAAAAAGATACAGAAACATTGCAAAAAATAGAATCCATATATTATATAGTCAAAGCCGCATTAAATAGAAAAGAAACTAGAGGTACACATATTCGCTTGGACTATCCAGAAGAATCAAAGGATTATAAAAAAGAATTTACAATTTAATTAAGATAATTAAAGAGATTTTTGGAGGATCAAAATGAAAAAAATAGAAATCAAAGGAATCATAACACCCATATTGACCCCTATGACCGAAGATGAATCTATAAATGAAAAAGAACTACGTAATCAAGTAAATCGTCAAATAAACTCTGGAATACATGGACTATTTCCCTTCGGTACAAATGGCGAAGGATATATATTGAGTTTTGAAGAAAAAGAAACAGTCCTTAAAATTGTGATTGATGAAACTAAAGGAAGGGTACCTATATATGCAGGTACTGGATGCATTGGCACAAAAGAAACAATAAAACAATCCTTAATGGCACAATCAATAGGTGCAGACGTACTCTCTATAATAACACCGTCATTTGGTGCTGCGTCTCAAGATGAACTATATGACCATTATAAAGAAATTGCTGAAAAAGTCCACATGCCAATAGTTTTATACAATATTCCTGCAAGGACAGGAAATTCATTATTACCATCTACAGTTGCAAAATTAGCTAAAATAGAAAATATAATAGGTGCTAAAGACAGCAGTGGAAATTTTGATAATATGCTCCAATATATAGAGCAAACCAGAGAAATGGATTTTTCTATTCTATCAGGAAATGATTCGTTGATATTATGGTGCCTTTTAGCAGGTGGAAATGGCGGAATAGCTGGATGTGCTAACGTTTATCCAAAGACTATGGCTTCTATCTATGATACATATGTAGCTGGAAATCTGGATAAAGCCAGAGAAATACAAGATAGTATTCGTTCCTTCAGAGGATGTTTTAAATATGGAAACCCAAATACAATAGTAAAAACTGCGGTCGCATTATTGGGATATCCTGTAGGAAAATGTCGAAAACCATTCTGTAAAGTGCCGGCAGATGGAATAATAGCATTAAGAAAAGTTTTAGAAGAAAATAAAGCAAAAGGAATGGAATAGGCAATATTTTCTCATTAATTGTATAAACTGGAGTGTATATGATAAGATTAATCATTATAGCAGATGATTTTACTGGTGCATTGGATACTGGAGTGCAATTTTCTAAAAAAGGAATATCAACTCTAGTTACTACCAATATGAATATTGAACTAGAAAATATAAAAGACCAAATAGAAGTACTGGTATTTGATACTGAAAGCAGACATGATACTAAAAATATAGCATTTTATAAAGTAGAAAAGTTAGTGAAAAGATTTAAGAATATAAAAAATTGTTATTTTTATAAAAAAACTGATTCTACTCTTAGAGGTAATATTAGTGGAGAATTAGCAGGATTTATAGAAGGATTAGGTATAAATGAAATATCATTTATACCTGCTCTACCTCAAAATGGTCGTACTACCAAGGATGGTTATCACTATGTAAATGATATTTTATTGGAAAATAGCATATTTGCAAAAGATCCACTAAACCCTACTAGAGAAAGCTATATTCCTAAAATTATAAATTTTCAAAATGACTTTGAATGTGAAATATATAAAAAAAGTAATTTTTTTGATTTTACTGATATTGTTTCATCGGAAAAGAAAATTAATATTTTTGATTGTGTATCAAATAAAGATTTGATAGAAATAGGAAACTTATTAAAGGGAAAAAATAAACTCAAATACACGAGTGGGTGTGCAGGTTTTGCAGAAATATTATCTGATTTAATTGAATTTAATAAAGAAAAAATCTCTTTAAAAATATCAAATGATAAATTATTAATGGTTTGTGGAAGTGTAAATCAAGTATCATTAGAGCAAACAAAATATGCAAAGAATAATGGGTATAAATTTTATACACTTTCTCCATATGAGGAATTGAGTACCGATTTTATAAATAGTGAGAATTATAAAAAATTATTAGACAATATCTCACAAAACATTGATAAAAATAAAAGATTTTTGATAGAAAGTTTGGATTCTTATGAAAAAATAAAATTAACTCAATCTTTTGCAAGCAAGAATAACATTTCTCTGGATAATTTGGGAATAAAAATAGCTGACAACATAGGGTATCTGGTCAAGGACATTATAGATAATATAAAATTAAAGAACCTGGTTGTCTTCGGTGGAGATACATTAATAGGAATAATGTCAAAATTGGAATGTGAAGGTATTATTCCCTTGGATGAAATATTGCCGGGAGTTGTGATAGCTAGAGTAATAAGTAAAATAGACTATTACAATATAAATATTATTACAAAAGCTGGTGGATTTGGAAATGTTGATGTAATTAATAATATAGAAAAATTTATAGATAAAAAAAAAGAATGATTCCTGTATATCATTCTTTTTTTATAGTAAATAAATATTGATTTAAGTCCATAAAAATATAAACAAAATTAACCTTTTAACCATTTTTAAATTTTATCTTGCTAAAAACTAAAAATAATGATACTATGTGGTTAATAATTACTGGGGTGCCTTTGGCTGAGATGGATTTTATCCGAACCCACATAACTTGATACGGATAATACCGGCGAAAGGAGTACTAATATTGTGGATTTTTTCTATCATATTACAATTTTATCTCCTTTTGTAAAAAAGGAGGTTTTTTTATGGGAATAAAAGATAGTTTATGGTGCATAGGAGGAGCGAGTAGAGGTGTCACTGGTTGTAAGTTTTCTCTTTACCCAATGTCTGATCAATTTATAACAATTATACTTGATTCCATTGAAACTACAGATACAACCAAAGTATGGAAGCTTACTGATAAATTAGCTACATGTGTAAGAGGAAAAAGATCCCATATAGCAGATGTGGTCAAAGGATTTTTTATAAATTCATATAGAACCGATATACATATGGCTCTTGAAGCTACATACTCTAAGGGATGCCCCGGGGATATTGATGCTGATTCTTTTATGGATGTAGACAATGAAAAATCAAATGAAGTAAAATTAAAAGGAAAACATTTTGATGTTAATTCCAAAATGTCATTTTATCCTATGGGCGAAGTAGACTATATGGAACATATAGCAAAGGTAGTGATGATAGCAAAAAAGAACAATGTTTTTGTAGGGTCATCCCACTACGCTTCTTTACTATCCGGAGATGTGCATGATGTATTTGATACTATCGAGGAGATCTGCAAATACGGGGAAGAAAATTTAGCACACTATATTTTACAAGTGACTGTATCAGTAAACAGCCCTACAAAATTATAAATTTTAGGAGGATTTGAAATGATCAAATTTAATTGGAAATTAAAAGATATAATAATGGTATGCATATTTTCAGTTGTATTTTCATTTATTTATTTGGGAGCAGTACATTTGGCGAATATTTTAGCTACTGTTTTAGCTCCATTTGGATTTGCGCCATTTTCTTATGAAATATTATTCGGAATATGGTTTATGGCGGCGACTTTTGTAGGATATATAATACAAAAACCTGGAGTTGCTATAGTTGCAGAGGTATTGGCTGCCGTGATTGAGGTCATAATGGGGAATATGTTTGGACCTATGGTAATATTATCCGGTATAATCCAGGGGCTTGGAGCAGAATTAATATTTGCTAAAAATAAATACAAAAATTTCAACATGCCTAATATGTGCATTGCAGCACTTGGTTCTTCTGTGGCAAGTTTTATATTTGGATTTTTAAGGGGTAATCTTAGTAAATATACGACAATATTTTTAATAGCAATGTTTATAGTCAGAGGTATTAGCTCCATAGTATTTGCAGGTATTATTTCTAAAATAACGGCTGATAAATTGGCAAATACTGGAGCTCTAAAGGGATATTCTTTGGGAAAAAATAATGATATATAAAATAAATAAATGCTAAATAAATAAAAATTAAATAAAAACAATAGGAAGAAATGAAATATGGAATATGCTATAACTTGTAAAAATGTAAATTTTAAATACAATGAAAATGGGGAATCTATAATATCTGATTTTTCTTATGATTTTGAAATGGGCAAAATATATATAATCAACGGATATTCCGGGTGTGGGAAAAGTACCCTTTTGAATGTTTTGTCTGGGCTTTATCCAGAAAACGCAGGAATCTTATTACACGGAACTATAAAAATATTTGGAAAAGATATAAATGATTACTCCATAGAAAATAGAGCACTTGAACTTATGGTTATGTTTCAGAATGTGGATAGTCAATTTTGCATGGATACAGTAAAAGATGAAATTATCTTTGTTCTCGAAAATATAAATTGCCCACCTTATAAAATGGATAAATTAGCAGAAGATTCTTTATCAAAAGTTGGTATTTTACATTTAAAAGATAGAAAAATATATACTCTTTCCGGCGGAGAAAAACAAAAATTAGCACTAGCTGTTATTATTTCTATAAATCCTAAAATCATAATATTAGACGAACCTTTTTCCAATATTGATTATGAGAGTAGTGAGAATATATTAGAAATGTTATATAAGTTAAACAAAGAAAATAATACAACAATAATAGCTGTAGAGCATAGAGCAAATTTATGGAAAAATATCTCTTATGAGCTAATTTCTGTAACTACTGGATGTAAAATAACAAACAATATTGATATGAACAGCAAATTTTCTAATTTAAATATAAAAAATAGAAATTTATCGTATTTTGAAAATAAAAAATATGCTCTGGAAATAAATAGTTTAAACGTAAATATTGATAACCTGAATATTTTTGATGATGCTACATTAAAAGTAAAAGAAAGGAGTATTACTTCTATTATTGGCAGAAGCGGAACAGGAAAAACTACACTTTTTAAAATAATTTCCGGAATAAATAAAATAAAAAATGTTAATATTAAATTATTTGAAATTGATATAAAAAGATTAAAGAAAAAAGAAATAATCAATATGATGGGTATAGTTTTTCAAAATCCGCAAAACCAATTTGTAACATATAGAGTAATAGATGAAATTATATATACGCTAAGATTAAAATATCCAAAAAAAAATAAAAATTTTTATATTGAAGAAGCTGAAAATTTATTAAAAAAATTTAATTTAGAAAAATATATAAACTATTCTCCATTTTCGATAAGTCAAGGACAGCAGAGAAAACTTGCAGTATTATCTATGCTAGCCGCAAATCAAAAAATAATGTTATTTGATGAACCTACATATGGTCAGGACGATTGTACCAGTGATGAAATTATGGATATATTGAAAGAAAAAGCACTTTATGAAGGGTTGACAGTAATAATAGCATCTCATGATTTAGATCTTGTCTATAAATATTCTGATTATATATATATAATTAACGAAAGCCATAAAATTATAGCCGTAAAATAAATGTTAAAAAGGAGAAGAGAGCAAATCATGTATAAATTAAATCCTGGATATAAGGGATTAACTATATTTTTATTATCTTTTATATTGTCCTTTGAATACAACTATTACATAAATTTTACTGTTTTTATAATATGTATTATTCTAATGCTTGTGAATCATGTAAAAATAAAAAGAATTTTATTTACTATTGCACCATGTTTTTTGATGGCTATAGGTGTATTTTTTACAGGATATATGTATAATAAATATAATATAAATTCTGATATAACAGGAATGAATAAAGATGTCGTCATTATAGCAAATATTAAAAATGGATTGCAACTGTCTGCTAGAATAATGTCCTATGCTAGTTTGGGACTTTTATTTGCCAACACAACAGATGCAAGAAGATTTATTTTGAGCCTAATGCAACAATTTAAGTTACCTAGAACGTTTGCATACGGAATATTGGCTGCATATGGATTTATTCCCATCATTGCCTCTGAGTATAAAAATATGAAATGTGCTTACATGGCCAGAGGAATAAAGAAAAATATTTTCATGTTGCCACTTCTAGTTACTGCGGTCAGATCATCTGAAAGACTTTCTATGGCAATGGAATCTAAAGGTTTTAGTGCTAAAAGTATTAGAAGTCAATATTTAGAAATAAAAGTTGGAGGTATTGATTATTTTATACTTATTTTTTCTGTAATAGCTACATCAATTTTTGTAATAATATTCTGATGGTTTGCAAAAAAATTTAAATTAGCCCAATACGAACAAGAGTTTATTATTAAAATCTTGTCCTTTTTATGTTTCAGGATTATTTATACCAAATTTACGAACAAATAAAATTTTTAATTGTTATCTTTGATAATTAAAAAAAAAATGATATCATACACTATAAATCTTTTAATCATATTCATTTCGTGGTATAATGTTTCTGCTTAATTGACAACCCAGGAGGAATTTAGTTGGAAAAAAATATAGAAGAAATTGCGCAAAAGCTTCTGGAAGAAAAAGATGCAGATGCTAGAACAAGAAGTTATAGTGGAATATTTGATAAAATATTGATTGGATTTTTAGTTGTTTGGGCTGTTTTTCAAGTTTATATGAATATAGGAGTAACTAATTCAATGAATTTGAGAATGTGGCATTGTATGTTTTTGATATCTTTTACTTTTTTAATATATCCAAGGTTTAAAAAAGAGATAAAGAAAAAGAAAATACCTCCTGTTTTAGATATACTTTTAGTAATATTAACAATATTTGTATTTGTGTACATGATTTTAAATTATTCAAAAATTGCTCAAAGCGGAGGTAGATTAACAAAGAATCAATATATATTGGCTGGCGTAGCTATATTTCTTGTATTTGAGGCAGCTAGGCGTGCTTCTTCTAGTCTAGCAATTTTAGGGCTCATCTTCTTTTTATATAATTTTTTAGGTAGATATATTCCGGGTAACTTTGGGCATACAGGTTTTACAGTGAATAGAGTGTTAAAACATATTGTGTGGGGAAGTGACGGAATATTTGGAGCCGGAATTGAGGTAAGTGCTACGTATATATTTTTGTTTGTATTATTTGGATCCTTTTTAAAATATAGTGGCTTTAGTCAGTTTATAAATGATATATCATTAACTTTAGTTGGACATACCCCAGGCGGACCTGCAAAGGTAGCAGTAATAGCTAGTGCTTTGATTGGAATGATGAATGGTAGTGCAGTAGCAAATGTCGCAACAACAGGGACAATTACGATTCCACTTATGAAAAAAATTGGATATAACAAAGAGTTTGCTGGAGCGGTGGAAGCGGTGGCATCTACGGGTGGGCAATTTTGCCCCCCTATTATGGGAGCTGTAGGGTTCCTAATGGCAGAATTTTTGGGAATAAGCTATAGTAAAGTTATGGTGGCAGCAGCAGTTCCGGCATTCTTATATTATTTGTCACTTATATTCGCAGTACATTTTGAGGCCAAAAAATTGGGATTAAAGGGATTATCAAAAGAAAATATTCCTAATGCTATGACAGTATTAAAAAAACAAGGACATTTGACGATTCCACTTATTGTATTGATGGGAATGATGTTTGCAGGGTACACACCACTTTATTCAGCCGTTTTTGCTATATTTGCTACAGTTTTAGCGGCAGGAATCAGAAAAGAAACCAGAATGAGTCCAAATGATATAATAAATGCTACCGTTGAGGGAGCAAAAGGTGCGATTGGAGTAGGAGTGTCGTGCGTTGTAATTGGTATTATTATAGGAACCGTATCTCTCACAAGTTTGGGATTGACTATGGGATATATGATTTTGTCTGTAGTTGGTGAAAATCAATTATATTTAGGCGGCTTGATGGTAATGATTATGAGTACAATATTGGGAATGGGAGTTCCAGGAGTTGCTGCCTATGTAATCGTTGTGGCTGTAGCTATACCAGTATTATTGAAAATAGGCGTACTTGATATTTCTGCACATATGTTTTGCTTAATTTATGCTTGTTTATCCAATATCACGCCACCTGTAGCGATGAGTTCTTATGTAGCTTCTGGAATTGCCAGTTCGAATCAGACTAAGACATCTTTAATTGCAGTAAAATTGGGATTGACAGGATTTTTATTGCCGTTTTTCTTTTTAGGAAATCCTGTATTATTAATAGGAGCTACAAAAGTAGAATTTTTAATTACCATAGAAGTAATAGCTACTGCAATAATAGGAGTCATAGCACTTACGGCGGGGCTTCAAGGAATGTTTTTTACAAAATGTAATTTTTTAGAAAGAATGATTTTAATTATAATCGCATTCTGTAGTATACACCCGGAGCAAAGGTCTGATATAATAGGTTTTATATTATTTATAATTATTTTAATAATTCAAATATATAAAAATAAAAAAGGAGATGTTTTAAATGAAAAAATTAGTCAGTAAAATTTTTACTATTGCAATATTGTTTATAGCAATATGCTCAATAGGAATGGCAAAAGACCAAATAACAATTAGTTTCCCAACTGCTGCAACCACAGGAGCTCTGTATCCACTAGGAGCGGCAATTACTAATCTTTGGACTACAAAAATAGATTATGTAAAAGCAAGTTCTCAAGCATCTGGTGGTGGAGTAGAAAATTTAAATTTATTAGCTGATGGAGAGGCTCAAGTAAGTATAGCAATAAGTAGTAATTGTTATGAGTCATACACTGGTACTGGAGTTTTCGATGGATATAAAAATGAAAAATTTCGTGTAATAGGAGGACTTTATTACAACCCAAATCAAATAGTGGTAGCAAAGGCATCTGGAATAGATTCTTTAGTAAAATTAAAAGGGGCACATTTTGCAAGTGGAGCTATAGGTAGTTCTACAGAGGGAGAATCAAAAAATCATTTTACTTCAGCTGGATTAAAATATCCTGATGATCTAAAAATAGAGAATATTGGATTTGCTGAAGCTGTAAATTTGATGAGAAATAAACAATTAGACGGAGCATGGATAATGGCAGCTCTTGGTAATGCTGCGGTTACTGAAGCAACATCTACTGCAGGAGCTACAATTTTAAATATTGATGATGCTACAATAGAAAAATTACAAAAAAGTTACCCATGGTATGCCAAATTCACTATACCGGCAGGGACTTACTCAGGGCAAGATAAAGATATCCAAACTACTGCTATAAAAATGGTTATGTTTACGACAGCTGATTTGGATGAAGATACTGTTTATGATTTAACAAAGGTCTTCTGGGAAAATATTAATACACTGTCTGAAAGTAATAAAGGGCTAGTTGGAATAAAAGCAGAAGATGCAATATCTGACATTGCAGAATTACCATTACATCCTGGTGCAGCTAAATATTATAAAGAAATTGGAGTTTTAAAATAAACGGATAAAATCTAAATATAGGCGGGCATAGATATATATGACCGCCTTTTTGATAATATTATTAAAAACATATTGGGGACACAATACTTTGTTAAAATTAATCAATATTATAAAATAAGGTGATGACTATGAGAAAGAAAGTATTAATTATAGAAGATGAGAGAGATCTTGAAAAAATAGTTGAAGATACCTTAATTGATGAAGGATTTGATGTCTTTAAGGCCTTTGATGGAGAGAGGGGGATAGACGGATTTTTTTTATACAACCCTGATTTAGTTCTATTGGATATTAATTTACCCAAAAAAAATGGATGGGAAGTATGTAAAGAAATTAGAAAGGAATCAAATACACCTATAATTATGATGACTGCCAGAGATACTGAAATCGATGAATTAAAAGGATTAAGTATCGGGGCAGATGATTATGTAACCAAACCATTTAGTCTAAAAGTACTTACCATAAAAGTGAAAAAAGCTCTGAAAATAGATAGTAATAATTCTTATAAATTCGAAGGACTTTCTTTTGATTTTAAAAATGGAGAATTGATAATAGATAATGAAAAAATAGAACTTACAAGACGTGAAATACAATTTTTAGAATATATTATAAAAAATAAAGATAGAATATTTTCTAGAGAGATATTATTAAATGAGGTGTGGGGATTTGATTTTGATGGAAATGACAGAGTTGTAGATACTTTGGTAAAAAGAGTGAGGAAAAAACTAGGAAATTATAATAATATGTTACGAACTATAAGAGGAATGGGGTATTTATTTGATGAAAATAAAAATTAATTTATTTAGAAAAATATTTATGTTCTCTATATTTACTGTAATTTTTACTGTTTTAACTAGTTATATATTAAATATATTTTTTCTTGATAATTTTTTAATTTATGGTAAAAAACATGCTATATTAAAAATAAAAGAACTAGCAAAATCAAAACTTGATGATGAGGCAGCATTTGAAGAATTTGTAGAAAATGTAAAGGATCACACGGGAATTGATATTGTAATAATGAACGAAGAATTTCTGAAAAAATATAGAGATAGTTATGATGATCAATCATTTGGAAATAATAGAAATAATGAAAATAATGGAACAGACACAAGTAGAAATAATAATGCAAAAAAAAATAAACCACCTAGGAAAATACCAAAAGAATATTGGGAAACCGGAAAATTTCATATGACGATAATACCAAATACAAATATTCAATTATTATTTTATAATGAGAATATTTCCAATAATTCTATGCTGTCTTTACGTACTTCTATTTCTGTAATAAAAGCTCATAAAGAGGAAATGAATATTTTTAATATAATTGCAACTATTATCAGTATTTTTGTAAGCATGATTTTGGGGAGAATATTCTCTAAAAAAATTACAAAAAATATAGAAAAACTAAATTATATTGCCAGAAAAATATCTGTATTAGATTTTTCTGAAAAATCTAGCATAATATCTGAGGATGAAATAGGAGAGTTGAGTAAAAGTATAGATATAATGTCAGATAATTTATCTTCTTCTATAGAAAATTTGAGAAATTTTGCATCAGATGCATCTCACGAATTAAAAACTCCTATAACAATAATTGATACTCATGCACAAGGGCTTATTGGCGGAATAGCTAAAGATGAAAGAGAAAGAATGAAGTATTATAAAGCAATTGCAAAAAAAAGCAGAGAAATGAACGAAATAGTAGGAAATTTACTGACTATTTCGAGACTTTCATCTCCTGGAATAAAATTAAATCTACAGGAAAATAATTTTATAGAAATGTTAAAAGATAGTATAGAAAAATATGAAAATATTGAACTGGAAAAAGATATTAGATGGGATATAGCTATAGAATCTAGCGATACAATTTTATGTGATACCAAATTATTTAAAATAGCATTGGATAATATAATACAAAATGCTCTGAAATATTCAGTAGAGGAGGAAATTATAAAAATATATAAAATAAATAATGAATATTTTTTTGAAAATTTTATAAATGGGTGTTTATCTGAGAAAGTAGAAAAATTATGGGAGCCGTTTTCGAGGGGGGAAAATGCTACGGATATACATGTAGATGGCAATGGACTTGGATTGTCAATAGTAAAGAAGATAATAGAATTGAACGGGTTTGAATGTAAGATTGAAGTTAGAAATAAAAAATTTATATTTTCTTTTATTAAAATAAACTAAAACAAGCTAAAATAAAAACATTAAAGTGTTCTAAAAAGGACACTTTTTATATTTAGAAATTATAATATAATGATTTTATTTCGTAAATTGCAATAGCAAGTTGAACTATTTTTATAATAGACTTCTTATTATTTTTTTGTCTTGTTTTATTTTTTGCTTTATTTTATTTTACCATGAATTAGCGAAAAATATATCTTTATTTTTTCCTCTATTCGTTTTTTATCTTATATTTTTTTATATTTTATTCACTTTTATGTGGACAAGGGGAGGACAACATTTTTATAGGTAGATGGTTATAAAAATCAAGAAAACTAAAAAAAGGAGATGATATCATGGGATTCGACGTATCAAAAAACATGGAAAGGTTAAAGCAAGAGTTCGACAAAAGAAATTTCCAAGTAAAGTCAACGCAAAAAAGTGTGGATATAACATCTTTAATAGACACAAGCTATTTAGATGATCTAAAACCCGAAGCAGGAGAAGAATTATTTAATCTTCTTATCAAAAAATCCATAGAGTATGACAACACTGTAATTGATGCTATTATGGAAACTGGAAGAATACTAGAAGAGGTGTTTCAAGCCATATCTAAAAGGGGTAGTAAAGAAGGCTTATACATGAAGTGGTTAGAAAAAAAGAATATTTCTTCAAGACAAGCTTTAAGACAAAGAATGAAGTTTATTATATTTAACAATGTTAAAACAATCGAAGGTAAAAAGATTATAAAAGAATTTCCAATACGAAAAATGGACGCAATTAAAAAACTTGGCGAAGACAAAGTTATAAATTTTTTAAATAATTCGTCTGTAACAAAAAATGATTTTATTTTATTCATAGATTCTGAAACTTTAAAATTATTTGACCTTGCAGAAAATAAAAAAAATGATTTAGAAAACGAAAAAACGGAGACACCCATTGATGTCGTGACTTTGGAAGCAGTACCCAAAAATATTACAAAAATACATGAATTAAATGAAATTTTATCTATCTTTAATGGGTATGAAGAAAAAGTAAAACGATTATCAAGTGAAGAAAAGAAAAATATAAATTTACACTTAGAAGAAATAAATAAAATTTTGCAAAAATAAATGTTCTGTTTATGTAATAGTGTTCTAAAAGCAATAGGCACACGTGCCGCTTAGTTTTAAAAAAATAGGAGATGATCTAATGGGAACGATAGTTATAATAAAAAATAATAAGGGCGGAGTGGGAAAAACTTTTTTGACTGCCCAATTGGGCGCAGGATTAGCCGGATTAAGTAAAAAAACTTTAATACTTACATCTGATTCTCAAAACAATATATTGGATTATCTATTCCACGGAGAAAATCCAATATTTACTAAGGGATTAAAAGCAGAAGTTAATAAAAAGGGAGATGGAGAAACATTTCTATTGAGAAAAAATTTATATTTCATTCCACTTGAGAGCAATACATTTTCTACTTCATTCGTGGAAAAATTACCTAAATATTTAGAGACTTTAAGAACAGAATATGACTATATTTTTGTTGATTCGGTTCCAACGCTAAAAATTGACAAAACTTTTTTAGAAAATGCAGATAAAATAATAATTCCTTTACAAGCAAATTCTGTGAATATAAATTCGACATTGCAATTTTTGAATGAAATAAATGATGATTCCAAAGTTGCAGCACTAATCATAAATCAATATACTAATACAAAAATTAAAAGTAAATATAAAGAATTTTTAGAAATGTCTTTAGCAGGAAAAATTCCTATTTTAGAACCAATTCCGACTCTTGCTTTTATTGATAAAATGTTAGATTGTAGGAAAAGTATTTGGGAATATAAAAATAAAACAGCAAATATTATTCAAAATAACCTTTATCAATTAATTCAACTTATAGAATTTAAGCAATAAAAATAAGGTGTGGAGTAATTCCCACACCTTATTTTTATTTTTTTCTCATATCAAGAAATTTTAATTTTTCTAAATGGTTTCTTAAAAACAATGGTAAGTAAAGGCCCATTTCTCCCCAATTTTCTATTATTGATAAAAACTCTGTGCCAATTATGCACAAGCATATCAGAAATACAATTGAAAGCGATAAGGTTTTGCCCCAAACTTTTATGTTGTATACTACTGGAAGTCCCAGCAAAGACAGTACATCCTGTACCTTTTCAAACGTCATTATTGCACAACCATATGTTATCATCTTTTTTATAAACTTCCTTAGTTTTTCTGAGCTAGTTAATCTACTATTCCATCCTTTTATTACTCCAGTTAGAGTATCCATAAAAACAAAAAAACCTATAAGAGCGGCCATTTTATTTGTCACAGTTGGAAAAAAGATAAGAATTATAGCATACCCGCCTTTAATTAAAATAAGTTTAATATCTATTAGAAAATTAAATATGATATTTTTCATTTCTGCTCCTATTACCATTTTTTTGTGTATCTTATTCCGCCTCTAAGCTCTGTTTTTTTTTAAGATCAGAATCTATCTCAAAAAATGCTTCTAACCGATTATTGAGCTCTGGATCTTCTGTATCGGCAATTGTATTTAAGATATTTTTAACATCTAAAACAGGAGTTAACTGTTCTACTAGAGAACTAGCTTTAAGATATTTTTTAAGCTTGTTAAATCCCCATTGCACCAAATCTACAAGAATAGAATCAGGGATGAAAAAATCTAACCAGTCAGGGGTGTACTTTTTGAGTTCTTTTACACCTTCTTCTAATTTTTTATCACCTCCGCCCGTTCCATATTTTTCTTCCATTTTTATAACCATTTGCATTGCAATGGATTTTAAATATTCGAAAGCTAAGGATTTTAATGTGGTTTTATCTATTTTTTCTTTGTTCTTAAAAATAAAATATGTAGCAATTACCAGTCCTAATATGCTTATTAATATCACTATTATTAAAGTTTTATTTAACATTTTTACATCTCCTTATAATTTATAACGTTTAGTCTTCTAGTTGAAAATGTGGCCCATCTTTAAAAGTCTTCCAATCTCCGCCCCAAGTAATTTTATATCCTAGTTTTTTTACTATTTTTTTAATGTGGTCCGCAACTTCTTTATAATATTTAAAATCCCATGTTACTTTATTGTTTTTATCGTAAACCATTATATCTACCGCCATAGCATCTATAATATTAGGTGTTTTGGGATTATCTAAATGATAGGATTTTAAAGTTTGAGATTTTCCCTCTTTTTTTAATTGTTTTTGTCGTTCTAGAGAACGCAATCCTTCCGTTATAATAAAATCGTAAGGAGAATCTTGTATGCTTTCCAACATTATTTTTACTAATCGAGCATCCACATTTTTTAAGTTTTCTGTACTTCGCTTTCCAAATTTATAAGCCATTTTATACCTCCATTAATTTATAATATTTTCTTTATGTATCTTTTTATTCTGATGGACATGCTGGCTATCAAAAATTTCTTAAAAAATAAATTTTCAATATTTTTCCTATTTCTGCTAAGATTCCTGATAAATATTATATATAAAAGGATCCAACATAGAAAGAATTTCTTCATCTGTTGGATAAAACACAGCTTGGCCAGATTGTAATGATTGTGTAATCTGTGCGCCCATTGTATTCTGCAATTGTTCCATCTTTAACCACTGTGAATCTCTCCAATCAAAAAAAGCTTCTGCTTTGGATTTTAAAGAACTTGGAGTATTAGAACGAAGATATGTTCCAGCAAATAAAGTGTCTCCAAATCCTATTGCTTTGGCTGTATCGTCAAATTTTTTTTGTAATATATTATCTCGAAGATGCACGATAAGTTCCTCAATTGGTAATGTTTCTTTCCATATTTTTGTATTCTTATCCCAAATAGGTCTTCGTAGATATACATTTTTTTCAACAATTATAATTGATCCATTATCAACATATTCTCCATCCAATAATAAGTCATACTTTTTATCCAAGATAATTTGTTCTTCTCTGGTTTTTTCTCTGATGCTACCATTGTCTATTATTGGATTATTTAATTTATTTTCTGTTATAAACTGTGTTTTTTCATATGAAGGATAATATTTTTTTATGTTATTTAAATAGTCATCTTCTGCATATAAACTAGTTAATAGTTTAGCATCTTTGGAATAGATATAAATTTGTTTCATTTTTCCTCCTAATTTAAAAAGTCCAGCATAGCCGGACAGTTTTTATATATTACTTTAGTTTTAAAATGTTGTTAGATTAAGAAATCTGTGTAAATATTAAAAAAAATTTTAATGAAAAATTGGCTTTTTATAGCTATTTGAATAAAAGCGATTCGGTATTTATCTAAACACTTATTATATTAACTTTTACAAAACCTAAAATTACATTTAAAAATTATAAAAAAACCTGTCAGATTTCTTAATTTGCGCAAATATTTTGCATTTTTTGTTAATTTAAACCTATTTTTTTACGAATTTGTAGTAAATTATTTCTTTTTTCTAAATTAGTTTTTTCTTCTACATAATGTGCCAATGTCACCGCCGTTCCTTTATGATTTGCCAAATCCGATCCATCTTCTAACTTACCTCCTTTTGTTATCATATTTATCATAGTTTTTCGTAAAGTATGAGGATATAAATCTTTTATTCCAATAATACTGCCTATATTACGAATTCTTGATCTTATAGTTTCTTTGCTCATTTGGTTGTAATTCTTTTGATATTTCGTAATAAATAAATATCTGTTTGTTATATTATTTAATTCTCTGTAGCTTAACCAATCTTTTATTAATTGTTTTGTATGATCAAAAAATAGCATATCTATTATATAGCCTTCTTTTTCTTTTATATTTGTAAAGCATCCATTTTCAATATTCAAATTATCTATTGTTAGGCTGTGTACAGCACTGATACGGCATGCACTATCTAAAAAAAGATTAAATAATATTTTATCTTGTAGATCATATCTTTTATTCAGTTCCATTTTTATATTTATTTCTATGATATTATGTAGTGTTAAAAAATATGAAGTTCTCCTAGAGTCTAATTTTCCTACTTTTAAGCGATTTATTTTGTCTTTAAATGGGTGGTATTTGATTTTATTTCTTTTTAAAGCCCATTGATAAAAGGAAGATAAAGCAACCAATTTATTATTTATAGTTTGGTTATTGTTTCCTTGTTGTCTACAATAATTTATGTATCTTTCTATTAAATTCACTGCATTTTTACATGTGTCCTCTGATAGTAAATATCTATTATTTTCATTGTTTTTTAACCAAATCAAAAATAATTTCATGTTATTATAATATGTTTTATACGTTGTCCCCATAGTTTCATGAGATCCTACATCACATGAATATAGGTACTCTAAATAATCTTTTGCGTTTTGTTTAGTTATTCCATTCATTTCTGCTTCTAATAAATCTGTCATTGTATCACTCTCCATAAAAATAATAAAAGAATATTATATCATTTTTATGGATTAGATAATTTAATAACACCTACACTAATTATTTCTGATGGTAATTTTTATTTGTACCGTTTATGTGGTAATATAGGTTATTTAACAACCGAAGGTGGTTATTTAGATGTATCAAATGCCGCGCAGTCAGGTCTCCTCTATAAAATATATAAACAAATTTTACCTAGTTCATTTGTGCCTTTAATAAAATATTGGCAGACTATTCCTCTTATTATACATACTTCATCTACTCATGGAATATACTTGCAAAAAGTAGGGGAATCTCTAGCCGTTTCCTCTCTTGCAAATGGGACATATATTTATGGTATTAATTGTATTGTCGCACTTAATTAGATAATTTAGAAGATATTTCTACTTGGCAAACTTCTGGTACGCATACATTCACAAGTGGAGAAATAATAGAATTTACTATAGTAGCTAGAAAAATTAATAAAATTATTATTTTTCAT
>JAITPM010000107.1 GCA_031289425.1 Fusobacteriaceae bacterium | reverse complement strand
AAAATGGAAAATAATGAAAAGCAATCTTTTAAAAATAATGAGAGAGTGTTACCATCCGGTAAAGATGATAACAAGAACAGATGGTAGGTGAAATATATGAAAAAATTACTATGTATTATATTGTTAACATTTATAAGTATCGTTTCTCTCGGGGAAATAATCCTTGAAAGTGATGACCTTTCTCCGACTACAAGCGATACTTTTCAAATAAGAGTTATTTTTAACAATGAAGATGAGGAAAAATATACTATTGATGGATTAGAGGAAAATTTTGATATATTGTCAAGAGGTTCAAGTTCCAATTATTCCATTATAAATGGTAAAACAAATAGTCAAAAAGCATATACATATTTACTTTTTCCTAAAAAAGTAGGTACATTTAAATTGCAAGCAAAAGGAAAGAATAATAAATCAAATGAAATAACAATAAAAATTGCTCAAGGAAAACCAGCTACAATCAGTAATGGTGGAACTGAAACATCAGTAAGTATAAAAGATGGGCAAGAATTTTATTTTGGAGAGAAAATTCCATATATTGAAAAATTGACGACAACAAAAAAGGAATTATCTACAATTAATGCGCCTACACTTCCTAATTTTGGAGATTTGTCGGCAAAACTCATTCCTACTCAAAGTGCAAATGGTGAGTTCAAAGCAAGACAAATAAAAACATCAAATGGTGCAATGGCAATAGAATTTACATTGTTGCAATATATATTGGAACCGACCTCATCTGGAGAAAAAACTATAACATCCAGTAATATAGAAACTACAGAGGTATATGATTCAAGAAGAAAACCATATCCTTCTAAAAATTTGAAGATTACCGTATTACCTTTACCAGCTGAAAAACCTACTAATTTTCAAAATGTTGTTGGTAAAGTAAATTTAGATTATAGATGGAATAAAGATAAAATAAATTATGGGGAATCAGTTGTCTTAACTTTAAAATTAGCGGGTAAAGTAAATTTAGATTACTTGGATAATATAATTGGAGATAGATTTTCTAACGAATTTAATGTATTTGAAAGTATTAAGTCATCGAAAGAAGATATTCAAAACGAACAATATTATGGAGAAAAAGAATTTGAAATAGCTTTTATTCCCAAAAATATTGGAGATGTTATAATTCCTGAAATAAATATCCCATATTTTAATATTGAAACCAAAAAATTTGAAGATATTATTATAAAATCTAAAAAAATAATAGTAGAGCAGGGCACTAGTCAGATATCGGAGCCACAATCATCCATTAATACAAACCAAGTGAATAGTTCCGGTAATACTGTAGCACCTTCTGGACAAAATAACAGCATTATTGTAAATAAAGAAATAGAGATAAATACAATTCCGGAGAGTATGATTAAAAGAAAAATTTATAATAAATATGGAAATATATTTTTAATATTGTGTGTAGTACAAACTCTTTTGATAATATACTTAATAAGAGGTAATGTCAAGATAAAACGAAACAAAAACTCATTATTTAAAAATTTAAAATCTGCAAAAGATGATAAAGAATTTTATGAGTTTTATTGTGAATTTATGAAAGAAAAATTTAATTATGCTCCGAAAGTACATTTGGAAGATAGGCTTATAAAAAGTGGTGCAAGCGAATCTATCGTGCAATTGAATAATGAAATAGAAGAGTGCATATATTCTTCAAAACCTTTAAATAGAACAAAAATTTTAAAAACTTTAAAGAAAGAAATAAATTAAAAGAATTATGTTGATAGATATTGATACTGTAAAATGAACAGCAGCATGATTAAATGAATAAATAAAACCCTGTGTTTAATACATGGGGTATTTTTTATTATTTTACTATTGTTATACCATTTTTTTATTATTTGTTCACATTTCAAACGATATGAGAAATTTATATTATTAAATTAATAAAGTCCTTGCAAAGAAAATAAAAAAATACTAAAATAATTTTAATCATTCTTTTTTATAAAACACTGATATTCTTGAGGGGGTAATATGAAGAAATTCTTAAGAGCAACATTTTTGTTAGTTCTAATCATAACATTCTTACCAACCATTCTTTTCGCAAAGGCAACCGACGATTTGATAATTGCTCAACAGGCAGATCCCAAGACTTTGGATCCTGCTGCTACCAATGATGTTTATTCCAACAATGTAAACTTAAATATTTATGACCGATTGTTTGATTTTACACCACAAATGACAATTGAAAATAATTTGGCCGAAGGCTATCAACAACTGGATACACTGACATTACAAGTAAAAATAAAAAAAGGAGTCAAATTTCATAATGGAGATAATTTGACAGCAGAAGATGTGAAATTTTCTATTGAACGAGCATCCAAAGCACCGGGAGCTATGACTTATTTTGGAGATGTAGATCATGTTGATATCATTGATTCCTACACTGTCAACATTGTAACTAAAAAACCTTTTGGTCCTTTATTTAATGCGCTCACTAATTGGAGTGGTTCTATTTTAAGTAAAAAATACCTGGAAAGTGCAGGAAATCAAGCATTTTTTGAACCTATCGGATCCGGTCCTTTCAAATTTGATTCTTGGAAAACAGGAGACAAGCTTGTTTTAAAAGCAAACAAAGAATACCATAGAGGCGCTCCCGGAGTAGATACAGCCACTTTCCGTACAATTCCTGAAGGAACAAACAGAGCAATTGCATTGGAAACAAAGGAAATAGATATTTCCGTTACGCTGGAACCTGTGGATATTCCTACGGTAAAAGCGAAAGATTATTTACGCCTTTATCATACTTCTTCTGTAGGGTTGACCTATTTAGGATTTAATTGTGAGAAAGGGCCTACAAGTGATGTTCGAGTGCGACAAGCTATTTGTTATGCTATCAATTTGCCGGACATTATTGAGAATGCTTTAAATAGCCTATATTTGCCTACAAGTACCGTGATGGCTCCTGCTACCATGGGATACAATGACAAGATACCATTCCCTAAGAGAGATGTTGAAAAAGCCAAAAAACTCTTGGAAGAGGCAGGATATAAAGATGGTCTAAAATTGAGAGTATGGACAAATGGGGTACAGACAAGACAAGATGCCGCAGTCATCATTCAGGATCAATTGAAAGAGGTCGGAATTGACTTGACGATAGAAATCTTGGAATGGAGTGCTTATTTAGACAGATTGGGGAAGGCTGAGCATGATATGTTTATATTGGGAACTCCCGGATCTACAGATCCTGATGGGATTTTATACCCACTATTCAATTACCTAAACAAAGGAACTGCAGGAAATTATTCATTTTATAATAATTCTAAAGTGAATGAACTTTTGGATAAAGGTCGAGAGACCGTGGATCAGGCAGAACGGTTGAAATATTATTTGGAAGCCCAAGAAATCATTGTATCGGAAAGACCGATTCTACCATTGGGATTGCCACCGATTTTGGTCGGAACACAAGATTATATCGAAGGTTTTTCTGCTTATCCTATCTTTGTACATTTTTTCAGAAATGTAAAGAAAACCAATAAGAAATAATCAAATATTCAAAAGGTGAAATTTTAAAATAAAAACGAAAAAGGATTGTTGCAAAATTAAGCTACAATCCTTTTTTAGCTTTTAAAGTTTAAAGTCTATTATTGTTTCCCCTATTGTCTTTCAATAGCGATAATTTTAATATCATCATTCTCATTCTTTTTTTGAAATACACGATCGTAGATAAAAATAAATAAAAATGAAACGATTAGAAATATAAAACTCATCGCAATTGACTGATTTTCAGAAAACTTTAAAAGCTGAGCTCCCACATAATATCCAAAAAATAATAAAATAACAGGAAACGCATAGAGAATTAAGCTGGATTTGATGATTGTATGTCCAGATACCTCCAGAGTAATGGTATCTCCGAGTTTTACTTGTCTATCTGAAGTTAGTGTATATTCTCTCGCAAATTTCGTCTCGTGGGAGCAGGAATCACAATGAGCACAGGCAGTCTCTTTGTAGAGTCGTATTTTGATTTCGTTTACATTGATCCCTTTTTCTTTGATGTCTATAACAACACCTTTACTTTCCATAATTTTTCGACCTCCCGTTAGAAAATTTCTTTCCAATAACTTATTTTAACATAAAACTTCAAAAAAGAAAAAATATTTTATTCTATTTTTCTAAAATTTCATTTTGAGATAGATTTATTTTTTATCAAGAAGTTATTAAACCTCAAAGAAATCAGATTTTATATTTGATTTTCAAAATAATTTTAAAATTTACTTGAAATATGCTATAATTAAAAAACATAATAACGAATACTAGAAAAACGTATGATAATTTGGATGAATAATTATTCTTGTTGGAGGGTAGTAGTATGAAGAAAATAGTATGTTTAGCTTTATTGATTGGAGTGATAGTTTTTGGTAGACAAATGACTTCCGATCAAATAGAAGAGGTTAATGGAATAGTTTTTGAAAAAGGAAAAACACGAGCATTTACTGGTGTTGTTAGAGATTTGTCAGAAAATAAAAAGATTAAAATGGAAAACAATTATAAATTTGGTAAATTAGACGGGAAAACAATAGGATATCATGATAATGGAGCTTTAGCTCATGAATCAAATTATCGGAATGGGAAATTGGAAGGAATAGTAAAAGATTATCACGATAATGGAGCTGTAGCTCATGAGGCTACTTACAAAAATGGAGAATTAAACGGTATCTCTAAATATTATTATAAAAATGGTCAAGTAGCAGAAGAATGTAATTATAAAAATGGGAAAGAAGACGGTGTTTTTAGAGGATATAGTGAATCCGGGAAAATGACATTAGAAGAAACATGGAAAAATGGAGAATTGACTGAAGCAATGTTGAATGGAAAGAAAAAGAAATAAGATAATTTATAGGGGGATATTATGAAAAAAATCTTGTTTCTATTTAACCCATATTCAGGTAAATGCAAGATAAAGGAAAATTTGGTAGATATTTTAAAAATTTTCTCAAAATATGAATATCAAATAGAAGTATATCCTACTAAAGCACCATTAGATGGGAAAAGATATTTGATGTCAAATGGTAAATATTATGATCTCATAGTATGTTCCGGTGGAGATGGAACATTGAATGAAATAGTGAGTGCAATAGTAGAAACCAAACTTGATATACCTTTGGGATATATACCATCTGGTTCAACAAATGATTTTGGAAATAGTATCGGATTATCTAACAATATGATCGAGTGCGCTGATATAATTATGACTAAGGACGTAGAAATAAAAAATAATGAAAAAGCATTATCTATATTGGTATGACTATAAAACAAATATAATTACTGTATTAAAAAATATTAAATGTGTCAAAGTACTATAAAAAACCAAATATCCTTAATTTTTTTTGAACGAATAAAGAACAAATAACATTATATTTGACCAGGCGGTCAAAAATATAAATAAAATATTGACTTAGTAGTCAATATCTGATATAATAACTTTTGCCAAATAATGACAAAAGTTATTTTATATTTGGGGAGGAATAATGGAAAATAAGAGAAAGATGTTGATAGAATCTCTTAAAATACTTATTTTAAAAAAAGGATATAGTAATACTACAATTGATGATATTACAAAAGAAGCTAATATTTCAAAGGGTAGCTTCTATACATATTTTAAAAATAAAGATGAGCTTTTGGAAGAGATATTAAGTAATAAAATGGAATCAATAAAAAAAGAAAATGAAAAAATTTTAAAGGAGGATTTTACATTAGATGCTGTTATAGAAAACTTTTTAATAAGCAAGATAAAAGAAAGAGGATTTGACATAAAAACAGAAGTAGTAGTAATGAATATATTACAAAACCTAGATGTTTTGTCTCCAACTACAAAAAAATTTTTGCTAGAGAGAGACCAAATAAATATAAAATTTTTCCAAGATATTTTTATAAAATATAGCAAATTTATAAAAATAGAATTAAAGGATGTTATAAACCACGCAAAGATTATAGATTGCATTATAAATCATTTTAAGATCAATAAATTTTATGTAACTATTGATGTGAATGAAGGATTTTCTTTTGAAAACAATATAGACGCTATAAAAGAAAAAATGAATAGTAGCGAAACAGATTCTAGCATAGAATTTTTGAAAAAGATAATTTTAAAAATATTAACTTGATAGCTTGATTTATGAATAAATAAAAAATAATAAAAAATGGGAGGTACATATGAAAAAAATTTTCGGAATATTAATTCTTGTAAGCATATCTTTATTTGCTAGAGAATTAACATTGGAGCAAGCTATACAGTTGGCAGTTGATAATAGTAAAGATATTAAAATCGCAGAAATTAGTAAAGATATATCTAACCTAAGATTATCAAAAGCTTTTAAAACAGCACTTCCTACAGTTATGTATACTGGAACATATACTGCGAGTGAATACTATAGAGAGATATCTAGCTCTAAGGGTGTAAGAGTAAACGATCAAAAAAGTGGATATTATCAAAGCATTAAAATTACACAGCCTTTATTTAGAGGTGGAGCTATAATTGGCGGAATAAAGGGAGCAAAATCTTACCAGAAGATTGCAGATTTACAGTACATGTTGACAAAAGTAGATATAAGAATTGCAACTATTGAAAATTATGCTGAAATAATTAAAAACGAAGATAATTTGTATGGACTTAAGGGTGCTTTGAATGAATTAAAAGCAGTGCAAAAAACACAAAGAAATCAAGTATCATTAAATATGTTGATTGAGGCTGATGTTTTAAAAACCGAAAGTTCAATATTAGAGATAAATTCGCAAATCATTGAAGCTCAAACAAATATTGCTGTACAAATGGAATTGCTTAGAATAAAAACAGGAATACCTAAAAATGAAGTGATAAAAATTAAGGAATTTTCTGTTCCCAAATACCTCAGTAAAACAATAGATTTTGAATCAGATATGAGACAAGCTAGAAATGATAGTATAATTGCTCTTATTGCTAAACATTCAGTAGAAATGCAAGATGCAGCTAAAAAGATAGCAGCATCTGATTTGTTGCCAAAAGTAAACCTATTTGCCAGTTATGGAACTGGTTCAGAAAGAACAAGATATAGAAAGACAATTGATGAGGCTTCTTGGCAAGGTGGAATCGAAGTATCATGGAATGTATTTGATTTTGGAAGTGCTCATGATGATTATAAAATTGCAAAATTGGAATTGGAAAAAGAAAAAATGAATGCAGCAAAGACTGATGATTCTATAGATACAACTGTAACATCTGCATATTTGGAATTATCACGTCTTGAAAAATTAAGAGATTCTAAAGAAAAAGCAGTAATAGCAGCAAAACAAAACTTTGAAATTGATAGACAACGATATGAAGAAGGGCTGATTTCCACCACAGATTATTTGAGAGCAGAAGAAATTCGGAGAAATGCTATAATAGAACATAATCAAACAGTAGTAAAATATATGTGTGCATATGAAAGATATCGTTCGCTTATTATATAGTTTTTAAGATTTGGCCTATGGAGGAAATGGAAATGAAAAAAATATTATACTTATTTCTGATTTCGGTTATCTTTATTGCCGGTTGTGGAAAAAAAGAAGAAACTAAAAAAGAGATAGTAGAAAAAATAAAATATGTTAAAACTGCACTAATTACTAAGAGATCAATGAATCAAGTGTTCTCATCAGATGCGGTATTGCAACCAAAAAAGAAAATAGATTATAAGACGGAAAAAGGTGGGACTATAAAAGAAATTTTTAAAAGAAATGGAGATATAGTAAAAACAGGAGATGTAGTAATGCAACTTACTGATCCGGCAACTGAAGGAATTTATTCAGCTGCTAAAACGAATTACGATATAAGCAATGAAACTCACCAAAAATTCAAAAAACTTTATGAAAAGAAATTAATTTCTTATTTGGAGTATGCTCCATATGAGAATAGTTTTGCTTCTGCCAGTGGAAATTTTGAAAGTGCCAAAGCAGATTATGAAAAATTATTAGGAAAAGCATCAATAGATGGAATTGTTGGAAATTTATTTCTAAAAGAGGGAAATAAAATAGAAAAAGAGAATGTACTATTTACAATAGTTGATGATACTCAAATGGAATCTTATGTAGGGTTTCCAGCAGAATGGTTAAATGAAATAAAAATAGGGCAAGAGCTAGAAATAACTATAAGTGCATTAAATGAAGTTTTTTCTGGAAAAATAACCGAAATAAATCCAATTGCAGATTCTGTAACTAAGAAATTTATGGTAAAAATATCTGTTGAAAATCCTGATGGTAAAATAAAAGATGGGATGTATGCTATTGTAAAAATCCCGGTTGGATCTAGAGACGTATTTTCAATAGAAGATACAGGAATATTTATAAGAGATCTTATAAGTTATATATACATGGTGCAGGAAGGAAAAGCTCATAGAATAACAGTAAAAACAGGAGCATCAAATTTACCATATACAGAAATATTATATGACAATATAAAAGATGGTGATAGGATAATTATAGATGGAATATATGGATTAGAGGAAGGAGATATAGTAGAAGAAGTAAAATAAAATAAAAATTGTAGAATGTAAAATGAAGTATGAATAATGTTATAGCAATAAAGCAGGGGAGGAACGAAATGACATTAGCGGGAATATCTATACGTAGACCAGTCGCTACTACAATGGTAATGATAGCTATGATGTTTATAGGAATAATGGCAATGTTTTCTATAAAAGCTGAGTTGTTACCTAATATTAATGTGCCTGTAGTTACCATTAATACTAGATGGACAGGAGCAGTGCCGGAGAATGTAGAGACTCAAATTACCAAAAAAATAGAAGAACTATTACCTAATGTAGAAGGAATAGATACAATACAATCGACTTCGTCCTTTGGAGTATCTTCAATAGTAGTAAGTTTTAATTTTGGTGTAAGTGCCAAAGACAAAACAACAGAAATACAAAGAGAAGTTTCAAAATTGGCAAATGTACTACCGGCAGATGCTAATACACCTTTTATCAGAAAAGTAGAGGCCGGTGTTGGTAATTTGACGATGGTAATGATTTTTGCTTCTAAAAACAAAGAAGAACTAAAGAGCTTTTTAATACAATATTTTCAACCAAGATTAGAGAGAATTACAGGCGTAGGAGATATAAATATATTTGGAGCTCCTACTAAACAAGTGCAAATCCAAGTAGATAGTGATAAATTGGCTGCTTTTGATTTAACTCCTCCCGAATTATACAATCTTATCAGTGCTTCTAGTCTTAATGTAGCATTAGGAACTGTAAATACAGGCGATAAGAAATATGCTTTGAGATTTATGGGAGAACTTGATTATATAGATAATTTGGAAAATCTTATTATTAACAGTAATGGAAATATTTTGAGACTTAAAGATGTAGCCGATGTAGTAATAACTTCAGAAGATGAAGATCGTAAAGGACATTTTGGCGATAAAGAATCTATAATTGTTGTTGTAACAAAATCCGCTGATGGAAGCACAATTGATATAAATAAAGATGCTAAGAAAGCTTTGGAAAGCTTGAAATCTATTTTACCACCGGATACAGATTATAGCATAACCTTGGATACTTCTATAGATATAGAAAAATCCATATCAAATGTATCAAGAAATGCAGTTCAGGGACTGATACTTGCTACAATTATTTTAATGTTATTTCTAAAAAATATCAGAGCAACACTTATTGCTTCGGCAGCATTGCCTGTATCAGTAATATTTACCTTTGCATTTTTATATTTGTCCGGAGCTACATTGAACCTTATTTCGTTAATGGGATTATCAATAGGTGTTGGAATGCTGACTGATAATTCGGTTGTTGTTATGGATAATATTTATAGACACATGACAGAACTAAAATCTCCGGTAATGGAAGCCTCAGAAAATGGGACAACAGAAGTTGCTATGTCTGTAGTAGCTTCAGCACTTACTACAATGATTGTATTTATACCTATTTTATTTATAAAGGGAATAGCTCAAGAATTAACAAGAGATTTATCCTATTCGATAATATTTTCAAATATAGCGGCTCTTATTGTTTCACTTACATTGATCCCTATGCTTTCCAGTAGAATCCTTAGTGAAAAAATGAATGTTACCAAAGAAGGTTTTATATTTACCGCTATTAAGAAATTTTATATGTCTGCAATCAATTGGGCTGTAAATCATAGATTATTAACTATAGGAATAGTTGTAGTTAGTTTTGTCGTGACAATGCTTGGACCTAGGCAAAATCTCAAAATGAAATTCATGCCAACACAAGACCAAGGCAGATACTCTATATCAGTAGACTTAGGAAATGGAATAGATATAGAAAAAGCAAATAAAATAAGAGAGCAGATAGTAGAATTAGTCAAAAAAGAAGAACATACCAAACAATTTTTTTCTATGACACAGAGTACAGCTTTCTCTATTAACGTAGATATTGGAAAAAAAGACGAAAGAGATATTGCTGCCAGTGATTTAATAAAAAAAATGAGACCAGAAATAGAGAAAATTCCAGGAATAAAATTTAATATGAGTGAAGATTTCGCAATGGGATCTCAACGTAGAGCCGTAGAATTTAGAATAATAGGCGCTAATTTGGATGAGATAAGTACTATAGGAAATCAAATTTTAGAAGAAGCAGTAAAAACTCCGGGAATTGTTGATTTAAAATCTACAATGGATCCTGGAAATACAGAAGCAAGAGTAGTCTTGAATAGAGAAAAAATAAAGAGTTATGGTATTAATCCAGCATCTATAGCTGAGACTTTGAGTTATTACGTATTGGGGGGCAATAGAGAAAAGACAGTAACAATAAAGACGGGTGTAGAAGAAATAGATGTGTTAGTGAGACTTCCAAAAGAAAAACGTTCAGATATAAATCAACTTAAAAACTTAAATATAAAAATCGGAAAAGGACACTTTGTAAAATTGACTGATTTAGCTGATATTGTGCTGGCTGAAGGGACATCAGAAATAAAAAAGACAGATAGAGTATATAGTGTTACTATTTCTGCAAATGATGGTGGAATAGGGATTAAGGGTATGCAAGATAAGTTTATGGAAGCATATGAAAAGATAGATCCACCACAATCTGTATCTTATAAATGGGGTGGAGAGGCTCAAAATATGAATAGAGCATCATCGCAACTTATGTTAGCATTAGGGGTTTCTTTATTCTTAATATATGCATTGCTTGCATCCCAATTTGAGAGTTTTGTAATGCCTTTTATAGTCATAGGTTCGATACCGCTGGCTCTTATCGGAGTGGTGTGGGGATTAATTTTTACAGGACAACCTATTGACATGATGGTAATGATTGGGGTAATATTATTAGCAGGAGTAGTTGTCAATAATGCTATTGTATTGATAGATTTTATAAAAATGATCAGGGAACGTGGTTTTTCAAGATCAGAAGCTGTATTAGAATCATGTCGTACGAGATTAAGACCGATTCTCATGACCACTATGACAACTGTATTTGGAATGTTACCTCTATCACTAGGAATAGGAGAGGGAGCTGAAATCTATAGAGGCATGGGAATTACAGTAATGTTTGGGTTGGCTTTTTCTACGATTTTAACCTTAGTTGTAATACCGATTCTTTACACATTGATTGAAGACTTTGGTAATATAGTTATAAGTATTATTAAAAAAATATACAATGGGTTATTTGGCAGATTCAGCAAAGTGTAATAAAACGTATTAAGGGAGGGTATGAATGAACCTTAGGCATAAGGATTACAAGTTGTTAATGATTTATATCAATGAATCTCAGAAAAGACGATTAGAAGAATTTTTAGAAGATATCTCATATGTTATGTATACTGTCCAGACGGGATTAGAGAGTGTTTGGAGTAAAAGTGAAAAGCATAAAAATTCCAAAGCTTGGCCCGGAAAAGAATGTATTTTTCGAATACTCGTAAGAGATGGAAAATTAGAAAATTTACTGGGAAAATTAAGGAGTTTTCGTATTACGATACCAAGGAACATTATTATGGCTGCTGGAATAATACCATTAGAGGGACTTATTGTAGATTTTATGAATGAGGATATCGAGTATGATGATGCTATTATAGATGATTTAAAAAACAAACATAAAAAATAGTATAAAAATTTCTCTATGTTTTTAATACGTAGAGAAATTTTTTATTTTTCCAAATTTATAGTATTATTTTTATAAATATGATAAAATAAAAATATTAAATAGGTAATTAAGGAGAAAAAAATGGCCAGTAAATTATTGACTGAAAAAATAGCTGAAGACATAATTCAATTGATTAGAAATAATAAAATGAAACCGGGAGATAAACTGGCGAATGAGTATGAATTGGCAAAGAACTTAAATGCAGGAAGAGGTAGCATAAGGGAAGCTATAAAATTATTGGTATCTAGAAATATATTATTGGTGCGACAGGGTGCAGGAACATTCGTATCTCGTGAACAAGGAATTCCTATTGATCCTCTTGGTTTCACATTTATTGATAATAAAATAAAATTGGCATCGGATCTATTGGAGATAAGACTCATATTGGAACCAGAAATCGCTGCTATGGCTGCGACTTATGCGACAAAAACTGAATGTGAAAATATATTGAACCAATGTGATATAGTAGAAAAATTGATAGAAGAAAAACAAAACCATGATAAAGCAGATGCAGATTTTCACAAATCAATAGCGATAGCAAGTGGGAATTTGGTAACAGCAAATTTAATACCGATAATACACACGTCGGTATCTATAAATATAGATCTTACAAAAAATGAGCTCACAGATCAAACGTGTAGATATCATAGAATTATAGCAGAATCCATTTCTAAAGGAGATGTACAGGAGGCAAGATATGCGATGATAATGCATATCAATTTTAATAGAGAAGCTTTGGCGGAAAGATATAAAATAGATAAAAGAAAACATTAAAAATATTATCAGTAGCCTAAACCACTGATAATAAAAGAATTTTATTTGTTACAATATATTACTTAATAAAAAATATTATTTAATAAAAACATATATTTTAATCTAGGAACAAGTATAATTTTTCTTTTAACGCCTAAGGTGTCTTAAACTTTAGGCGTTAAAAATAAATGTTTCTAGTACCCGACTATTCAAGTGTAACAATTATAATAATTCATATTTTGTATAAATTATACAGCAAATATAAAAAATGTCAACATATATTTTATTTTTTTACATTTTGTAGCATTTTTTTATAATTGATGTAAGTGTATGCCCAAAAGAATGCTTATTTTTTGCTTTAAAAATATACACGTATAATTTTAGCATATATATGCCATAGTACATATTGTCTATATATAGTACATTCAAATAAATCTAAAAATAACATTTTATTATTTATTTTATATGTATTTTTAAACAAATTTTAATATGTTTTTTGATTACAGAGGAGGCCTTTTAGGATACCTTCTTTTTTATTTTGAAAAATATCTAAAATGGTCAAATGAAATGTATTGTAATTCTAATAATGGATGGATTAAATTTTTATAACAGCAATTTTTCATGATAATATATATTAATAATAATTTCCTATAAACATCATATGAATTTACAAATAAAAATATTTTTATTTGTATTATAAATATTCAAAAAGAACTATTTTAGATATAAAAATCTTTTTTTGAAATAAAATATTGACATTTTTCAAAAAATATAATACAATATTATCAATAAAATTATAAATACATCGTATGATTTTAAACTTGCAAACTAATTTTGATAATAGGAGGGAATATGAAATTAAAAAGTCAAGAAATTCGTCAAATTGCACCTGAAATGGATCCGCTTCGAATGGGTATGGGATGGAAGGAAGAAGATCTGAAAAAACCCCAAATTATCGTTGAAAGTACTTTTGGTGATAGTCATCCCGGTAGTGCTCACTTATTCGAGTTAGTACAGGAGGCAGTAAAAGGAATCAGTGATAATGGAGGAAAGGCAGCCAGATATTTTGCTACAGATATTTGTGATGGCATGGCGCAAGGTCATGATGGCATTAATTATTCCCTTGTATCTAGAGAAATAATAACTGATATGATAGAAATACATATAAAGGCAACTACATTTGATTCTGGTGTTTTTATTTCAAGCTGTGATAAGGCTGTTCCAGCTCATTTAATGGCAATGGGCAGAGTAAATATACCATCTATTATTGTTACAGGTGGTGTTATGGATGCCGGACCGGATCTATTGACATTGGAACAAATCGGTATGTATAGTGCCATGTATGAGAGGGGAGAAATAACAATGGAGCAATTGAATTATTATAAACACAATGCTTGCCCATCTTGCGGTGCATGTTCCTTTATGGGGACAGCATCTACCATGCAAATTATGGCTGAAGCTTTGGGGCTTATGCTTCCGGGAAGTGCACTTATGCCTGCAATGTGTGAAGATTTAAGGGATGTGGCCTATAGAGCAGGAAAGCAATCAATAGAAATAATAAGATTGGGGTTGAAAGCTAGAGATATAGTTACTATGAAATCCTTTGAAAATGCTATTATGGTACATGCTGCAATTTCCGGTTCATCAAATTCATTACTACATATACCTGCTATAGCCCATGAATTTGGATATGAATTGGATGCCGACACATTTGATCGGATGCATAGAGGAGCTCACTATATCTTAGATATTCGCCCAGCCGGTAAATGGCCCGCTCAATATTTTTATTATGCAGGTGGTGTTCCCAGAATCATGGAAGAAATAAAAAATATGCTTCATCTGGATGTTATGACAATTACTGGAAAGACACTGGGAGAAAATTTGGAAGATTTGAAAAATAGTAATTATTATAATAAATGTGATGAATATTTAAAAAAAATAAAAAGGGAAAGAACTGATATAATAAGAAGATTTGAAAAACCAATTGGCAAAGATGGAACAATAGCTATATTAAAAGGAAATTTGGCACCTGAAGGAGCAGTTGTAAAGCATAGTGCCGTGCCAAAGGAAATGCATAAAGCTACCTTGAGAGTCAGACCATTTGATTGTGAAGAAGATGCTATCGCAGCAGTACTTAATAAGAATATCAGACCGGGAGATGCTGTTATTATCAGATATGAGGGGCCAAAAGGAAGTGGGATGCCTGAGATGTTCTATACCACAGAAGCTATAGCCTCTGATGAAGAATTGGCAAAGACAATAGCCCTTATTACAGATGGAAGATTTTCCGGTGCGACTAAGGGGCCAGCCATAGGACATGTATCACCTGAGGCAGCAGATGGAGGTCCGATTGCTCTATTAGAAGAGGGAGATATAATAGAATTGGATATTCCTGAACGCGTTCTTAGAATAATCGGCATCAAAGGTGAAAGAAAATCATTAGAAGAAATAGATAATATTTTATCCGAGAGAAAAAAAGATTGGAAACCAAAGCAAAAAAAATATTTTTCAGGAGTTTTAAAATTATTTTCTGAACACGCAGTTTCACCTATGAAAGGTGGATATATGGATTAAAATATAATTTTATGCTTTAAAAAATAAAAATTAAGGAGGGAATAAGTGGAAATAGGTGTGTATAAAATGGTTGGTAGATTTGCCAGTGCAACAAATAGTCCTGTAGTTGGTGTAGTAACCGAAAAAATTGAGAGAAATTCAGGAAGGTTAATTGCTGCAGCTTTGATTGGATTAATATTATTATTAGTATTGATTATTTATTTGAAAATTCAAGCAATGATTGCTATTTTAATTGGTGCAATTGTAATTGGATTAATCGCAGGGATGCCCTTTAATGCAATAATTAATTCAGTAGCTACGGGAATGGGAAATACACTTAGAGGAATAGCATTGTTGGTAGGACTTGGCTCAATGTTTGGAGCCATACTGGAGATATCTGGTGGTGCTCAAAGAATAGCTACTACATTGGTTAATAAATTTGGAGAAAACAAAGCTGCATGGGCGTTAGGTATTACAGGATTAGTAATCGCAATGCCGGTTTTCTTTGATGCAGGGTTGATTATACTGATACCTCTTGCTTTTAGCCTTTCTAAAAAAACTAAAAAATCTACACTTTTTTATGCAATACCATTATTGGCTGGATTGGCTGTAGGGCATGCATTTATACCGCCTACACCTGGTCCTATATTGGTTGCTACAATGTTGAAGGTAGATTTGGGATATGTAATAATAATTGGGATAATAACCGGTACAGTTGCAATGATACTTGCAGGGCCTGTATTTGGAAAAATAATTGGAAATAGAATTTTTGTACCGGTTCCGGCAAGTATAGAAAATACTCCGGAATATGCTGAAAATAAATTGCCAAAATTTTCAGTAGTAGTCGGTATTATTATGATCCCTCTTATTCTCATTGTATTAAGTACAGTAATAAAATTGATACCGTCATTAAAGGGGCTAGTTCCGATAATAGGATTTCTTGGTGAACCATTTGTAGCTCTTACAATAGCTACAGTTGTGGCAATCATTATTCTTGGCCTGAAGCATGGGTATAGTCGTGAAGAATTGGAAAAGGTGATGACTAAGTCATTGGAACCAACAGGGCTTATTTTATTAGTTACTGCCTGTGGTGGAGTATTGAGATATGTTTTGCAAGATTCTGGATTAGGGGAAGTAATAGGAGCAGCCGTATCGAAAAGTACGATTTCATTGATAATAATTGCCTTTGTAGTATCGGCTTTGGTACGAATATCTGTGGGATCAGCTACAGTAGCTATGACAATGGGGGCTGGATTTATTGCTGCCATGCCAGAAACAGCAGCCTTATCACCACTTTATAAAGCATGTATAACTTCTGCAATAGCAGGCGGATCAACAGTCATGAGTCATTTTAATGATTCCGGATTTTGGTTAGTAAAATCACTTCTTCAAATAGATGAAAAAACGACACTAAAAACTTGGACAGTTATGGAAACAATTGTAGGAACCACAGGTTTTTTAGTTGCATTAGTGATCTCTTTTTTCATAAAATAATTATATATAAAAAATTTGTTGTAATTTTTTAAAATATTAGGTAAAATTTAATTGTAATCATAATTGTAAAAATCTTATTATAAATAAAAATAGGGAGGAAAGATGAAATTTAAATATTTTATACCAACAAAAATTTTATTTGGAAGAGGACAATTGGGAAATTTGCATAAAGAGCAATTGCCTGGAAAAAAAGCTTTGATTGTAATGTCTTCAGGCAAATCTGCCAAAACAAATGGATATCTGGAAAAACTTACAAAAGAATTAGAATTATCTAATGTAGAATACTTACTTTACGATAAAATTTTACCAAATCCAATAAAAACTCATGTAGATGAGGGTGGAAAATTAGCAAAAGAAAAAAAGTGTGATTTTGTAATAGGACTAGGAGGAGGAAGTAGCATTGATGCTGCAAAGGCTATAGCAATAATGGCTACCAATGATGGTGATTATTGGGATTATGTAAATGGTGGCAGTGGCAAAGGTAAACCTGTACCAAATGATCCACTTCCGATAGTTGCTATAACTACTACTGCCGGAACTGGAACAGAGTCAGATCCTTGGACAGTTACGACAAAATTGGATACAAATGAAAAAATTGGTTATGGCTATGAAAAAACTTTTCCGGTATTATCAATTGTAGATCCGGAACTTATGATTACAGTACCACCTCATTTGACAGCATATCAAGGGTTTGATGCATTATTCCATAGTACTGAGGGATATATAAACAAAAATGCCTATATAGTGAGTGATATATATGCTCTAAAAGCAATAGAGTTGATCGGATCAAGCCTAATAACAGCTGTGAACGATGGTAAAAATATAGATGCTCGTGAGAATGTAGCATTAGCCAATACACTTTCCGGTATGGTGGAAACTACATCAGGATGTATATCAGAACATTCTTTAGAACATGCTTTGAGTGCATTTCATCCAGAATTACCTCATGGAGCAGGGCTTATAATGATAAGTAGGGAATATTATACATATTTTGCGAAAATAGGCGCATGTGATGCCAAATTTATTGATATGGCGAAAGCTCTTGGTAAAAAAGATGCTACAAAACCTATGGATTTCGTGGATTTGTTAGTTGATCTTCAAAAGGCATGTCATGTGGATAATTTAAAAATGTCTGACTACGGTATAAAAAAAGAAAATTTAAAGAAATATCTTGCTAATGCTAGAGAAACTATGGGAAGATTATTTCAAGTTGACCCTGCCCCTCTTGGTGAAGAAGACGCTCTAAAAATATTAGAAAATTCGTATAAATAAAAATTGTTATAAAATTCAAACACATATATAAAGAGGGGAATAAACCTCTCTTTTGTACTGACTAAATAATAAAGAAAACAAAAAAATTTAAAAAAGTGCTTGACACTTTTAAAAAAATATAATATCATGTATTTACACGATTAGCACTCTTATTATATGAGTGCTAATAAAATGAAAAATTATAAAAATTTATATAAGGAGGAAACATAATGAAAATTAAACCTATAGGAGAAAGAGTATTAATAAAACCTATAAAAGAAGAAGAAAAAACAGCTGGCGGAATTATACTTCCAGGTGCTTCTGACAAAGAAAAACCTAATTTGGGTGAAGTAATCGCAATAGGTAAAGGAGAAAAATTAGAAGGAATAGAAGTAGGAAATACTATAGTTTATAACAAATATTCCGGAACAGAAATCAAAAGTGGAGATGAAAAATATATTATCTTAAATGGTGAAGATGTATTAGCTATAGTGGAATAACATAATAGAATAAAATAGTAGAACAAATATCAAAATAAACAGTAGAGCAAATAATAGAACAAAGAATAACAATAAAAAGTTAATAAATTCATGCATTTATTTGCATAATAAGAAAGAATATAAATATAATTGGAGGTTAATGAAATGGCAAAAATATTGAAATTTGACGAAGAAGCAAGAAAAAAATTAGAAAAGGGAGTAAACACATTAGCAGATGCTATAAAAATAACATTGGGACCTAAAGGAAGAAATGTAGTATTGGAAAAAAGTTTTGGATCACCTATGATTACTAATGATGGAGTAACAATAGCAAGAGAAATAGAATTGGAAGATCCCTTTGAAAACATGGGAGCTCAATTGGTAAAAGAAGTGGCTACAAAGGCAAATGATGTAGCAGGAGACGGGACTACTACGGCTACAATTTTGGCTCAAGCGATAGTAAAAGAAGGACTAAAGATAGTTAGTTCAGGTGCAAACCCAATGTTTATAAAAAGAGGAATAGAAAAAGTTACTAGAGAAGCAATAGAAAAATTAAAAAAGAAAGCAAAAAAAATCAAATCTAATAACGAAATAGCGCAAGTTGCCTCTGTTTCTGCCGGAGATGAAGAAATAGGGAAATTAATAGCTCAAGCAATGGAAAAAGTCGGAGAAACTGGCGTAATTACGGTAGAAGAAGCAAAATCATTGGAAACAACATTGGAAGTAGTAGAAGGAATGCAATTCGATAAAGGATATGTATCTCCATATTTAGTAACTGATACAGAAAGAATGGAAGCAGAACTTGACAATCCATATATTTTAATCACAGATAAGAAAATATCTAATATTCAAGATATTTTAAATATATTGGAACAAACAAGACAACAATCAAAACCTTTATTAATAATCGCTGATGATGTCGAGGGAGAAGCATTAACTACTCTAATCATAAACAAATTGAGAGGAAATCTAAATGTAGTAGCTGTAAAAGCTCCAGCATTTGGAGATAGAAAAAAAGCAATGTTGGAAGATATAGCAATTCTTACCGGTGGAGAAGTCATCGCTGATGAAAAGGGAATGAAGTTAGAAGATGTTACTTTGGAACAATTAGGAAAAGCTAAAAAGATAAAAAGTACAAAAGATAATTCTGTAATAGTAGATGGACTAGGTAAGAAAGACGATATTAAAATAAGAATATCACAAATCAAAAAACAAATAGAAGATACAACTTCTGACTATGATAAAGAAAAATTGCAAGAAAGATTGGCAAAATTATCTGGTGGAGTAGCAGTAATAAAAGTAGGGGCAGCTACCGAAACAGAAATGAAAGACAAAAAACTAAGAATAGAAGATGCTCTAAATGCTACCAGAGCAGCCGTAGAAGAAGGAATTGTTCCTGGTGGTGGAATAGTTATGCTTCAAATTCTAGATGAAATAAAAGATTTCAAGCTTGAAGGAGAAGAAGGAATCGGAGTAGAAATCGTTAAAAAAGCTCTTTTATCACCAATTAAACAAATAGCAGAGAATGCCGGAGTGGATGGAGCAGTTGTAGTAGAAAAAATCAAAGCATTGAAAGAAGGATGGGGATTTAATGCTGCCACAGAAGAATATGTGGATATGATGAAAGCAGGTATCATAGATCCAGCTAAAGTAACTAGAGCAGCTATCCAAAATGCAGCATCTATAGCAGCACTTATATTGACAACAGAAGTTTTAGTAGCTAGTAAAAAAGAAGAAAAACCAGAAATGGGCAACCCTGGCGGAATGATGCCAGGAATGATGTAAAAATTATAAAACGCTGGGGCAAATGCCTCAGCGTTTTTTATATTTATATGTAAAGGTTAATTAAAAATTAATTTAAAATAACGGTGAAAATCTTTTCTTTGTAAATTTCTCCAAAATAGAGTATAATAGACGTATATTATAAATATATATAAAAATATAAAGAGGTGACTCTCAATGGAAAGTATAGCATTAAAAAATTATAAATTATGGTTGAATGCTGATATATTAGATGACAATGAAAAAAAAGAGTTAGAAGAAATAAAAAATGATCTTCAAGAAATAGAAGAAAGGTTCTATACGGACCTATCCTTTGGAACCGGAGGAATGCGTGGTATCAGAGGTGTGGGAAGAAATAGAATAAATAAATATATAATAAGAAAAGCCACTCAAGGATTAGCAAATTATATAATAAAAACTACCGGAGAAATAGGAATGAAAAAAGGAGTAGCAATATCTTATGACTGTAGGATTGGGTCAATAGAATATGCTATCAATGCTGCCTGTGTATTGGCAGGCAATGGTATAAAGGCGTATCTTTTCAAAACGCTCAGGACTACTCCGGAATTATCTTTTGCCACTAGAGAAACTAAATCTCAGGCCGGAATAATGATAACTGCTTCTCATAATCCTGAAGAATACAATGGATACAAAGTATATTGGGATGATGGTGGACAAATCGTAGATCCTCAAGCTACCGGGATAGTAGATGAAGTGAATGCTGTAGACATCTTTCATGATATAAAAATAGTAGACAAAAATGAAGCGATAAAGTCTGGATTTTTAATATATTTAGATGAAAAAATCGATAATAAATATATAGAAGAAGTAGAAAAAGCAGCAATAAGGTTGGATATACCAAATAAAGATAAATTTAAAATTGTATACTCACCACTTCACGGAACAGCCAGAGTGCCGGTACAAAGAGTATTAAAAGAAATGGGCTATAAAGAAGTATATACTGTCCCTGAACAAGAAATGCCGGACGGAAATTTCCCCACATGTTCTTATGCTAATCCGGAAGATAAAAATGTATTTAAATTGAGTATAAAATTAGCAGATAAAATAGGTGCCAATATATGCTTGGCTAATGACCCGGATGGGGACAGAGTCGGTATTGCAATAAAAGATAAAAATGGAAATTGGCATTATCCAAATGGAAATCAAATCGGGATATTGTTGTTGGATTATATTCTAAAGAGCAAAAAAGATATACCTAAAAATGGCGCTGTAGTAACAACGATAGTTTCGACTCCTATGATTGATGTCATAGCAGATGATTATAAATTAAAAGTTTTCAGAACACTTACGGGATTTAAGTATATAGGCGAGAAAATAAAGGAATTTGAAAATAAGAAATATGATGCCACTTATGTCTTTGGATTCGAAGAATCTATAGGTTATTTGATTAATACCCATGTAAGGGATAAGGATGCAGTCGTTTCTTCTATGTTAATTGTTGAGATGGCAGCCTATTATGATAGTATAGACTCTGACATTTTTGAAGAATTAAACAAAATATATGATAAATATGGCTGGTATAAAGAATCCACTGTATCTGTAACAAAAGAAGGAAAAACTGGATTGGAAGAAATAACAAATACAATGAATAAATTAAGATTAACAAAACATAATGTAATAGCCGGAAAAAAAGTCATTATATACAGAGATTTCCAATTATCAATAGAAAAAAAATCAAATGGAGAAGAAAATATACTGGACTTACCAAAGTCTAATGTAATACAATTTATACTAGAAGATGGAACATATGTTACAGCAAGACCATCAGGTACAGAACCTAAGATTAAGTATTATATATGTGTGGTAGATAAAACAGAGGAAAAGGCTAATATAAAATTGGAATCAGTAGAAAAAGAATTTCAAGAATATATTAGTGCATTACAATGAATATAGATGCAATCTATATCCACATACCTTTTTGTATAAAAAAGTGTGATTATTGCGATTTTTTATCTTTCCAAGTAGGCTGTTACGATATAGATAAGTATGTAGATTATCTTTTAAGAGAAATAAAATTTTATGGTTGTTATTCGTACGACACTGTCTATATAGGTGGAGGTACACCATCAATACTTGATTTAAATAATATTGATAAAATATTATCTTCTCTAAATATTCAATCAAATGCTGAAATAACAATAGAAGTTAATCCCGGGACAATAAATTTGGAGAAGATAAAAAATTATAGAAAATTGGGTATAAATAGACTCAGTATAGGAATACAGACTTTTAACAATAAATACCTTAAAATTTTAGGACGAATACATAATGCAAATGAAGGAAAAGAGGCATATTTTAATGCAATCAAAGGTGGTTTTGATAATATAAACTTAGATCTCATGTTTTCTTTGCCAGGGCAAAATTTGTTGGATATAGAAAATGATTTGGAAGAATTGTTTTTACTAAACCCACCACATTTTTCTATATATTCTCTTATCTGGGAAAATGGTACAAAATTTTATGAAAAATTAAAACTGGGAGAATTTAATATTACAGATAATGATTTGGAAGCCCAAATGTATGAAAAAATAATAGATGAAGCAAATAAAAATGAATATATTCATTATGAAATATCAAATTTTTCTAAAAATAATTATTCATCAAGGCATAATCTTAAATACTGGAAAAATAAAAATTATATTGGAGTGGGACTTGGAGCATCAGGTTATGTTGGCAAAATAAGATATAAAAATTTATATGATTTCGACGAATATTATAAGAAAATAGATGAAAGAAGTTTTCCTATTGATGAATCAGAAAATGAAGTGATAAATACAAAGAATGAATTGGAGAAATATAGTGCTATTTTAAATTTAAGATTATTAAAAGATGGATATACTCCAAAAAACGAGAATTTTTTAAAAACATGTAAAAATTTAGAAAAGAAATCATTATTAATAAATATAAATGGTAAGTATATCCTTAGCAGAAAAGGATTGCTTTTTGCAAACGATGTAATGGAGGAGTTTTTATGATACAATCTATATTAGCTGAAATAGAAAACGATATAAGGAAATATTCTCCATATCCCGAAAAAGTAAGGCTTGTAGTAGTTAGCAAATATGTAGATTCGAAAATTATGATTGATGCTTTTAACAGTGGGGTAAAAATATTTGGGGAAAATAAAGCTCAAATTTTAAAAAATAAAAAAGAAAGTTTTGATCTTAAAGATATAAAAAATGTGTCATGGCATTTTATAGGGAATCTCCAATCAAACAAAGTAAAATATATAATTGATTATGTAGACCTTATACATTCTGTGAATAAATTATCATTGGCGGAAGAAATAAATAGACAGGCCGGAATAAAGGGAAGAACTATTAACATTTTGCTAGAGGTCAATATATCCGGAGAAGAGAGTAAGGAAGGATATATATTGGAAAATTTAAAAAATGATATAGAAGATTTGCAAAAATTAAAAAACATAAATATAATAGGACTAATGACAATGGCTCCTCTTACGGATAATGAAAATATAATAAGAGATACATTTAGGAATTTAAAAAATTTACAGGATACATTGAATAAAGACATGTTTAACAAACAATTGAAAGAACTTTCTATGGGAATGACAAACGATTATAAGATTGCTCTCGAAGAAGGGGCTACATTAATAAGAATAGGAAGTAAAATATTTAAATAATATATTAAAATGAGGAGGAAAAATGGGAATTTTTGATAAGTTCAAGACAGCAATAGGAACACCTACAGAAGATATAGACGATATAGAGGATACAGAATCTGGTTTGCTAGATGATTATGGAGTCAAAAATGAATCAAAAAATGTAAAAGATAAAGAATCTAATACGGAGGGAAACGCAGTGGGGACATTCAATAGAGGAAATTACGAGGAGGAAAAAGAAGTGCCAAATAACAAAAACAATTATATCTATCCGGTAATAAGAAAACCTACATCATACCATGATTGTGAAATAATAGCGCAAGATATTAAAGAAGGTAAATTAGTACTTATAAATATAGAAGAATTAAATAAACATGAAGCCCAAAAAGTAATGGATTTTGTAGCAGGGGCTATGGGGATAAAAAATGCAAATTTTAAGGTAATCAGTGAAAAAGTATTCTACGTGGTGCCTGAAGGATGTGTAGTAGAATCTGAAGGAGAAGAAGAAAGAAAAATTTTAGATATTGATGATTAAATTTTTAAAGGGAGAGTATTGTGGATGATAATATAAGGGCGTTAGCATTATTTTCTGGAGGACTGGATAGTTCTCTTGCTATAAAAATAATACAGTCACAAGGAATAGATGTTATTGCATTAAATTTTGTGTCTAATTTTTTTGGAATGGGGCTAAAAACAGAAAATATGGCAAAACAATTAGGAGTAAAATTGGAATTTATAGATTTTAAAGATAGACATTTAGAAATGATGAAAAGCCCTGTCTATGGTTTTGGAAAAAATATGAATCCATGTATTGATTGCCATTCGTTGATGTTTAGAATAGCCGGAGAATTGCTACCAAAGTATAATGCAAAATTTGTTATCTCTGGAGAGGTGTTGGGACAAAGACCAATGTCTCAAAATTTGCAAGCTCTAGCTAAAGTAGAAAAATTATCTGGAATGGGAGATTTAATAGTCAGGCCACTATGTGGGAAATTATTACCACCTACTAGACCGGTATTGGAAGGTTGGATAGATAGTGATTGCCTTTTAGATATAAGCGGCAGAAATAGAACAAGGCAGATGGAACTCATAAAAGAATACGGAATCAGTGAATATCCGACTCCCGGAGGCGGATGTTTGTTGACAGACATTGCATATTCCAAAAGATTGAGAATTTTGGCTAATGATAAATTACTCGAAAAAGAATACTCATATTTGTACCCTCTATTAAAATTAACAAAATTTTTTGTATTAGGAGAAAGAAAATACTTATTCGTAGGAAGAGATGATAATGCCAATAAAGTAATAGAAAAATATGAGGATAATGGTAATTTGCAGATAATTCCATTAGAGATTCCAGGACCTAGAATAATGGCTTTTGGTAAATTGTCAATAGAGGAAGAAGAATTAGCTTGTGAAATATTTTCAAGATATTCCAAAATAAAAGGGATTGACAGAGTTGTGTTCAAAATAAAAGAAGTGCAAAATGAGAATATAATAAGGGAAGAAGAAAAAAGCGTAGATAAATTAAATTTTGAAAATTTAGAAAAAAAGATCAAAATGTATCAGGTGTTATAGTATTTTCAATATTTGCAATTTGTAATTTTGTAATAATTATAAAAGAAATTTGATTTTTTATTTATTTTGAACTATCAAACAACAAAAAAGTTTAACTTTATTTATATGTGGAGGTGTTTATTTTGAAATTAACCCAAGAAAGTGAATATGCAATAAAAATAGTTTTATATTTAGTAAAAATGGACGAAGCTAAACTAGCTAATGCAAGAGAAATTAGTGATGCTGAAAAACTGTCGGTTAAGTTTGCTCTAAAAATATTAAGAAGGCTTTGTAAAGTGAAAATAATAGAATCTTTTAGAGGAATAAAGGGTGGATATAAACTAAAAAAAAGTCCTTCCAAAATAAATATAAAGGATATAGTAGAGGCTATGCAGGGTGAATTGTATATATCTCCAAGCTTGAAGGGTGTGAGAAGAAAAGATAAATTGACTGACGATATAGTAAATGAATTTTTATTTGATATACAGGATGAGATAAGAAATAGGTTTACGACTACAACTTTTGAAAAACTGATTTCAAATTCAGAGATTGTAAAATCCTAAAAATTTCATATATGAAATATAAAAACGATTTGTGAGGTTGACAAAATCGCTTTCTTATGGTAACATCTATTGTACAGAATAGTGTTATAATATATGGGAAAATAACATGTTGAGCTAAAACGATACAACAATCTACATTGGTTATTTTGTAAGTATGTGATTTCTATATTTTTAAGGAGGATTTTTTTATGAAAAAAAATTTAAGAAAGTTTACTGGTTTTGTAATAATGCTTTTGTTTATGGGTAGTACGTTGTTAGCTGCTGGGAAGGTGGTCTTTACTTATGCAGAAAATCAATCTGAAGATTATCCTACAACTCAAGGCGCATATAAATTTGCTGAAATAGTAAAAGAAAAAACTAACGGAAGAATCGAGATCAATGTACAAGCTGCTGCAGTGTTAGGAGATGAAAAATCTGTTGTGGAAAAAATGCAATTTGGAGCAATCCATTTTTCTCGTGTATCTTTATCTCCACTATCTGAATTTGTTCCAAAATTAAACGTATTACAACTTCCTTATCTATATAGGGATGCTGAACATGAATGGAAAGTATTGGAAGGATCAATCGGAGACGACTTTATGAATTCTTTTGCAGGATCTAAATTAGTAGCATTATCTTGGTATGACTCAGGATCAAGAAATTTCTATAATTCTAAAAAAGAAGTTAAAACTTTGGAAGATTTGAAAGGTATGAAAATTCGTGTTCAAGAATCTGCACTTATGATGGGAATGATAGAAGCTCTAGGAGCTAACCCTACTCCAATGCCTTATGGAGAAGTTTATTCTTCATTACAAACTGGTGTAGTAGATGCTGCTGAAAATAATTGGCCATCTTATGAATCTACTGGTCACTATGAAGTAGCAAAATATTTCGTACTTGATGAACATACTCGTGTACCTGAATTGCAACTAATATCAGAAAGTGTATGGACATCTTTATCTAAAGAAGATCAAGCTATTATAAAAGCGGCTGCATTAGAATCTGCATTATATGAAAGAAAATTATGGGCAGAAAGAGAAAAATTGTCTGAAGACAAAGTTAGAAAAGCTGGTTGTATAATAACTCCATTATCACCGGAAGAAAAAGCAAAATTCCAAGCTGCTGTAAAACCTTTGTATGAAAAATTTGCAAAAGAGTATATGGATATAATAAATGCTATTATAAATACTAAATAATAGTTGTCTTAAAAAAATGTTTATAAATATTTATATATAAAATTAATACATAAAAAATGGATGTTGTTACTCAATTTAAGGTATATTAAACCTCAAATGTTCCAACATCCATTTTAAAAAATAAAAGGAGATTTTATGAATCAATTCATTGATGGTTTTACTAAATTTATGGATTTCATATATAGGATTTTAGTTGAATTTTCTAAATGTCTTGTAGCAGCCATAGCTATCCTTATTAGCTTACAAGTTATTTTTCGTAAGTTTTTCTTTAGTATAAAATGGTCAGAAGAAATGGCACTTGTTTTTATAATGTGGCTGACTTTTATATCAATGGCTATTGGTGTAGAAAAAAAACTTCATATTGCGATAGAAGTGTTCTATGCAAAATTTTCTCCTTCAATGAAAGTATTTGTTGATAAAGCTATTGATGTTTTGGTAATATTATTAGGTGGTTTAATGGTGATATTTGGAATTACTTTGATTATGAGCACTTCTAATTCTACATTACCAGCAACTAAGTTTCCAGCAGCAATATCCTATGTAACTATACCTATTGGGGGATTATTTATGATATATTTTTCATTTTTATATTTGTTCAATTTAAAAAAATATAAACATAAAAACATCGGTGGTTACGAAGATGAAATAGGCGAAGATGAAATGGTCAAAGAACCAATAAAAGAATAGATAAAAAAAATTTGAGAAATTAATATTTTATCTGTATAATTTAAATATGTAAATAACAAAAAGGAGATAAAATTATGCAATTTGATAATAATATAGCAATTGCCATACTTATGGGAACTTTTGTAATTATGATAATAATGAAAATTCCTGTTACTTTTTCTTTAGCTGTTTCTAGTGGATTAACAATGATATATTGCAAAATAAGCTTAATGGCATTGATTCAAACTTTTGCAAAATCAGTAAACAGCTTTTCTCTATTGGCAATTCCTTTTTTCATACTTTGTGGTGAAATAATGGGAGCTGGTGGAATATCTGACAGAATGCTCAATTTTGCCAATGTAATTGTAGGTCGTTTTCAGGGAGGACTTGCCCATGTTAACTGCCTTGCAAGTATGTTTTTTGGTGGTGTATCAGGATCAGCTGTTGCAGATGTATCATCATTAGGAACAGCTCTGATTCCTATGATGAAAAATGCAGGATACGATGAAGATTTTTCTGTTGGAATTACTGTTACCAGTGCTTGTCAAGGGGTATTGATACCTCCTTCTCACAATATGATAATATATGCTGTATCTGTCGGAGGATTAGCAGGTGGAGTATCCGTCCGTAATTTGTTTATGGGTGGTGTAATACCCGGAGTATCACTTGGATTAGCTTTGATGGGTGTTTGTGCTGTTATATCCTATAAAAGAAATTACCCTAAGGGAGAAAAAGTTTCTCTAAAAGATGCAATAAAAATTTCAAGGGATGCCATATTAGCTCTTTTTACAGCAGCAATAATTTTATTCGGAGTTACTTTTGGATTATTTACTGCTACAGAATCCGGTGCTATTGCTTGTTTGTATGCTTTATTTATATCAATGGCTATATATAGAGAATTAAAACCGAGCTATTTGCCGGTAATATTGATGAAGACAGTAAAGACATTGGCTATGGTGTTTAGCCTTATAGGCGCAGCCGGAGTATTTGGATGGATGATGGCCTATCTTAGAGTCCCAGTAGCTCTTACAAAGTTACTTCTTAATATTTCTAATAACAAGATAGTTATACTTTTATTAATAAATGCTTTATTATTGTTCTTGGGATGTATAATGGACATGGCACCACTGATTTTAATAATGACACCTATTTTATTACCTGTAGTAACTAAATTTGGAATGAATACTGTACAATTTGGAATTATGCTTATACTCAATCTTGCTGTAGGACTTTGTACTCCTCCGGTTGGATCTGCTTTATTTGTAGGTTGCAGTATTGGTAAGATTCCTATCGAAAAAACAGTAAAAGCTATGTTACCTATGTATTTAGCAATGGTAGTAGTGCTTTTAATGGTTACATTTATACCTGGTATGTCTTTGTGGTTGCCTGGACTAATTTATGGAGTAAAATAAATTGTCAATAATTATTTAAAGAGAGCATTTTCATATGGGAGATGATAAGTTGAAAAAAAAATTAATGTTTATTTTTCAAATTATTTTGTTTTTTATTCTATTAATTAATTTATTTATGTTATTAGTTAATTATGGTAAAAAAGATGAATATATTATAGGCAAATGGGTGCTTATAGAAATAAATACTGATGGAAAACAACTGGGTGAAGAGGATATAGGTCAATATATACTTTTATATGATTTTAAAACAAAAAATAAAGTTGAAATAGAATATGAAAATATGAAATTTGTATCAAAATATACTTTGCAAAGTATTGTTAATTCATCTGAAAAAGAAATTTTTATTGAAAAAACTCCTCATGTGAGATATTTATTGCTAGAAAAACAGATAAAAATAATATATGAGATAGAAGAAGGCACAAAGAATATATTAACTTTGGAAAAACAAACCATAAAAAAAGATTCAGAAGAAAATCGGGAGTAAAGTATATAAGTTTATAAAAGAAGTCGGATATGATATTTAATATCAGAGAAGAGGCTTATGTCTCTCTTTTTCATAATAAAAAAATAAATAAAAATTAAAAACTTTAAAATTATTAGGGAGGAAGAATGTTATATAGAAAGTTAGGTAAAACAGGTGAAGAAGTATCTATCTTGGGATTTGGATGCATGAGACTTCAAATTTTAGACAATGATTTTGCAAAAATAAACGAGGCTGAATCTATAAAACAGATTCGATATGCAATAGACAATGGGGTGAATTATATTGATACTGCCTATCCGTATCATGGTGGTATGAGTGAATTATTAGTCGGAAAGGCTTTGAAAGATGGTTACAGAGAAAAAATAAAATTAGCTACAAAACTTCCTAGTTGGCTTGTTGAAAAGAGGGAGGATTTTGACAAGTATTTGGATGAACAATTGCAAAAATTACAGACTGAGTATATAGATTTCTACCTTATTCATTCACTAAATAGAGAGCGTTGGGATAGCATATTAAAATATGGATTGTTTGATTTTATAAGTGGTGCCAAAGCTGATGGTAGGATTAAACATATTGGATTTTCTTTCCATGATGAATTACCTGTTTTCAAAGAAATAGTAGATGCTTATGATTGGGAATTCTGTCAAATACAATATAATTTCTTAGATGAAAACTATCAAGCAGGGACAGAGGGATTGGAATATGCAGCAAAAAAAGGCTTGGGTATAATTGTCATGGAGCCATTAAGAGGCGGTGCTCTTTCCAAAAATATACCAAAGGATATAGAAGATATCTGGAATAGTGCAAGTGTTAAAAAAAGCCCTTCACAATGGGCATTGAGATTTGTATGGGATAAACCGGAAGTAGGAATTATTTTGAGTGGTATGAATGAAATATTCCAAATTAAAGAAAATATCGAAGAAGCTTCGATAGCTTATCCTAGTTCATTGGGATCTGAAGAAAAAGAAACCATTCAAAAAGTAAAAGGTATCTATGTTTCGAGAATGAAGGTAAATTGCACAAGATGTCGATACTGTATGCCTTGTCCATTTGGAGTAAACATTCCCGGATGTTTTCAATTTTATAATAATTCCTCTATGTTTCAAGATGTCAATTTTTCTAAATCACAATATAATATTTTTGTACCGGCAGATGGACATGCATCTAAATGCCAAAAATGTGGTGCCTGTGAAGAAGCCTGCCCACAAAACATACCTATCAGAGTTATGCTCGATGATGTTGTAAATACTTTTGGAAGTTGATGATATAAAAAAGGAGTAGCAATATTTTGACTACTCCTTTTAAAATATACAAATATTTTCTTTTTAAAATATATAAATATTTTCTTTACATTATGTAAAAAAATATGTAAAATTATAAAATATAAAAAATAAAATTATTAAAGCAGGAAGATTAAATGACCGATAAAATTATAGAAAGTTTAAGCACTACATATAGAAAAAAGATATTGAGTAAATTTATAGACGGAATAAGAGATTTTCATCTAATAGAAAAGGGCGACAAAATAGCTGTTGGGGTATCGGGCGGAAAAGATAGTCTTCTCTTATGTAAACTTTTTCAAATTTTAAAAAAGAATAAAAACTTAGACTTTGAAATAAAATTTATAAGTTTAAATCCAGGATTTGAAATAAAAGATCTTGAAAAATTTAGAGAAAACTTAGAAAAACTATCAATTCCATGTGAAATATATAGCACTAATATATGGGAAGTCGCATTTAAGGAAGATCCAAACAGCCCATGTTTTCTATGTGCAAAAATGCGAAGAGGATTATTATATAAAAAAGTAGAAGAACTGGGGTGTAATAAATTGGCCTTGGGACATCATTTTGATGATGTGGTAGAAACAACATTATTAAATATATTCTATGCAAGTACAGTCAAAACGATGCTCCCTAAAGTGGATTCACAAACCGGAAAAATGCAAATTATACGTCCATTGGTTTACGTCAGGGAAAAAGATATAATAAGTTTTAAAAATAAAAATGAGATAGAACCTATGACATGTGGATGCCGTGTGGAAAAAGGAAAAACAGATTCCAAAAGAAAAGAGATAAAAAGACTTTTAGAGGAATTAGAAAAAAACAATAAAAATATCAAAATAAGTATTTTTAATTCTTTAAAAAATATAAATTTGGACTATGTTTTAGGTTATACAAGAGGGAATAAAAAAGAGTATAAATAAAAGAGATAAAATTTTATAATATGCCAGAGAATAACAATTTTTAAAAGTATAGGCCAAATGTTTTAAAAATATGGAAATATAGAAAAAAATATGGTAAAATAGAGTATATTTTATAAATTTTTTTCGGGGGTAGCCATGTATCAAATAATATCTTTTAAGAAAAAAGGAATTTTTTCCAGAAAAACGCCTATTGAAAATACTAATGAATGGTTAAAAAAAATGGGAAGTAATATAAAGGTGATAGATACAAACCCTATAGTTGATGAAGATGGCAGAATATTGGAAATAATAATTACCTATGATGGAGAAGAAGCTGCTATTTTGATGAAAGAAGATAAAAATAAAAAAAATAAAGGAAATAAAGATGGCAAGGAAAATAAAGAAAATAAAGAAAAAAAGTTAAAACCTGTAAAAGTAGAATTGGATGAAGCGACTAGTTCTGTTATAGCTAAAAAACTAGAAATTGTCGATGATTTGTCTCTAAATACTGTTACTATAGATAAGAACCTTGAAATAATAGAAGATAAAAAAGAAAATAAAGATGATTTTGAAGAATTTCTTAATAAAAAGAAATAATACTAACAGCTGTCGGAGAATGAATGGAAAAGGATATAAATATGATTCAAAAGGATATTTCTAATGCTAAAAATGTGCTGTACATCTCATGTGCTATGGGGCGTATGATTCTACAAAATGGCGGAGAAACTTATCGAACAGAAGAAACAATAGTGAAAACGTGTGCTCACTATAATTTAAAAGCTAGTAGTTTTGCTACACTTAATACAATAATTACCTCTATTGATCCGTTTGAAAATGAATCAGAAGCAGGGAATTATACTTTTGTAGATAGGATAAATTTTAGAACAATTAACCTAAAAAAAGTTCATATGTTAAATGATTTGGCTAGAAATCTAGATAAATATACAATAGATGAATTGAAAGAAGAAATAAAAAGAATAGATAATGAAAATAAAATATCCATAGGCAAAAAGATATTTGGGCATATGATGGCTGGAGGATCTTTCGCTTTTTTATTTGGCGGTAACTATAAAGATGGAATAGTAGCTGTAATTGCAATGTTATTTTTGGCTCTTATGGATAAATATTTCAGATACAAAAAATTAAACGGATTTTTTACCAATTTGGTCGGGGGTATGTTAAGCACTACCATATCATTATTATTTTATAAGGTTGGATTTATAGATGAATTTTCAGTATCTATAATAGCAGCATTGATGTTGCTTGCTCCGGGAATTGCTTTTACGAACTCTATAAGGGATGTTATTTCTGGAGATTTCATATCGGGTCTATCCAGAGGTGTAGAGGCTCTGGTCACAGGAGTATCTTTGGCTGCCGGATCCGGAATGATACTTTCAGTATTTTTATAATGGGGGAGAAATGTTTATACAGATATTACTAGCTATTATAGCTACACTTGGTTTTGGTATTTTATTCGGATTGGATGGTAAAAATTTATTCTTTGCAAGTATAAGTGGTGGAATAGGTTGGTTTTCATCCTTAATTATTATACATTTGAAAATGGCGGATCCTATAGGATTTTTAATGGGATCGCTATTAATGACAATTTATTCAGAAATAATGGCAAGGAAATTAAAAGCTCCCGCAATAACTTTTTTGATAGGGGGGTTGATACCATTAGTACCGGGAAGTGGCGTATACTATACGATGTATAATCTTATTATAAAGAATATTAGTGGAGCAGTTGAAAAAGGGGTCGAATCTCTTTTGGTTGCAGGAGCTATAGCAGTAGGTATTTTAGTAGGTTCTACTATTTGTAGAATATACTATACTTATATGAAAACAAAAAAATGATGCAATGAAAAATTAGGATTTATTGTCAAAAAACAATATAAATCAAAAAAGGGGGTATTTTATTATGAAACTTTTTGGAACGATGAATAATAATAATGGTATATTGGAGATCGGGGGGATATCAGTTACAGATTTGGCAAAACAATTTAAGACACCACTTTATATAATGGATCAAGCTCTTATAGAGAAAAATATAGAAAAATATAAAAATGGATTTAAAAGCGATTTGTTTAAAACGGCTATTGTATATGCATCAAAGGCTTTTTTATCTAAGGGAATATGCCAAATAGTGGATAAATATGGACTCGATATAGATGCAGTATCAGGTGGCGAATTGTATGCTATAAAGTCTAGTAATTTTCCTATGGATAGAGTACATATGGATGGTAACAATAAATCCTTGGAAGAATTGGAAATGTGCATAGATTATGGAATTGATTCTATTATTATTGATAATATTCCCGAAGTTATAAACATTCAAAATATTGCAAGTAAAAAAGATAAAAAAATAAATGCTTTGCTAAGATTAAATATTGGAATAGACGCACATACACATGAATATATCAAAACTTCCAAAAATAACTCGAAATTTGGAGAATCCATATATGATAATAAAATATATAAAACTATGGAAACTATTATTAATTCTAAAAATATTAATTTTTTAGGATTCCATTGTCATATAGGATCACAAATATTTGATATGAAATCTTTTTATGAGGCAATAGATATTATGCTTGATTTTTCGCAAAAAATATCTCTAAAATTTGGGAATATTGTAAAAGAAATAAACCTAGGTGGAGGATTTGGAGTATATTATACAGAAAAAGATGTAGCAGTAGATTTGGAAGAAGCTTCAAAACTTATAATTAAATACTTAGAAAAATCATTAAAAGAAAAAAGTATGGAATTAGAGAAGGTATCTATTGAGCCTGGAAGAAGCATAGTTGCCAATGCAGGTAGCACATTATATACTGTCGGAGGCACAAAAGAAACTTATGGTGGATTAAAATACATATTTGTAGATGGAGGTATGGCAGATAATATAAGACCTGCTCTTTATCAGGCAGAATATGAAGCAGCTATTGTTAACAAGATGAATGAAGAACCATCAGAGGATGTTTCTATCGCCGGTAAATGTTGTGAATCAGGAGATATAGTGGTAAAAAACTATAAAATTGCCAAGGCTGAGATAGGAGATCTCGTACTTACACCGACAACAGGGGCTTACGGGCATACAATGGCAAGTAATTATAATAAATGTCCAATACCAGCGGTTGTTTTTGTAAAGGATGGAAAAGCTAAAATTTCTATAAAAAGACAATCATACGAGGATATGATAATAAATGATGATTTTATAGAATTATAAAAAACATTAGCAATCGGAATTATCCGTTGCATTATTACTAATATAAATGAGGAGAGTATAAAATGGACAAGAAGTTAGAAGATAAAATTTTTCAAAATGTAAAAAAGAATATAGAATGGACAAAAGGGGTAAGACATCAATTACATCAATACCCAGAATTAGATTTCAAATTAACTAAAACAATAGAAATAATATCAAAATATTTGGATGAAATAGGGATAAAATATAGAAAAGCAGTAAATGACTCTGCAATTATTGCTGATATAGACGGAAGAGATAAAAGTAAAACTATTGCATTAAGAGCAGATATAGATGCACTACCTATTTTGGAGTCATCAAGCTGTCCATTTCCATCTAAAAATATAGGAAATATGCATGCCTGTGGACATGATGTTCATGCTACGGTAGTCTTGGGTGTGTTGAAAAATCTGATTGAGAACAAAGAAGAGCTTCCTTGTAATGTAAGAGTTTTATTTCAACCTGCCGAAGAAACGTCAGGTGGAGCTGTGCCTCTTATAAATGAAGGAGCTTTGGATGGTGTTAATTATATATATGGTCTCCATGTGGATCCTAATCTAGAATGTGGAAAGATTGCTTATCAATATGGTACAGCCTATGCGACTTCTGCAGGAGTAAATGTAAAAATAACCGGGAAAAGTGCTCATGGGGCGGCACCTCAATTTGGAGTGGATGCTATAGTGGTAGCTTCCAATATTGTTACGGCATTACAAAGTGTTGTAAGTAGAAATACTTCGCCTAACGACGCTATAGTTCTTACATTTGGGGTTATCAGTGGAGGAACTAAAGAAAATATAATAGCTAAAGAAGTGAATTTAAACGGAACAATAAGAGCCTTATCAGATGAATCAAAGGAAGTAGCTAAAAAACAAATAATAAATATGGTAGAAAATATTGCATCAGGCTATGGAGCCAAAGGAGAAGTATATATCAAAGATGGTTATATTTGCCTTACAAATCACAATGAATGTATAGATATAGTAAGAGATAATGGAATCCATTTGTTGGGAAGTAAAAATGTCCTAGAGAACACTATACCTACTATGGGAGTTGAAGACTTTTCATATTATTTGAAGAAAATTCCTGGTGCATTTTTCAGCTTAGGTGTTAGAAATGAAGCATTAGGAATAGTAGCTGCTCTTCACAATGAGAAATTCAACATAGATGAAAATGCTCTAGAAGTTGGAGTTAAAATGGGGATATTAAATATTTTCAATACATATGATAAATTAATTTCTAAATAAACATAATAATAAATTAATTCTATCATTTTAGGGGGAAAATAATATGAAATTTTGGAAAATGAGTGGGGCAGGTAACGATTTTGTTATTTTAAATGGTTTTACAGAACATTCTAATAACTGGAATGAAACAGCTAAAAAACTTTGTGATAGACATTTTGGAGTAGGTGCAGATGGAATAGAATTTTGTGAAAAAAGTGATATAGCTGATATCAGGATGAAATATTATAATTCGGATGGATCATTAGGGGAAATGTGTGGAAATGGAATCAGGTGTTTCGCAAAATTTGTTTATGACAATGGAATAATAAAAAAAGAGAATTTTTCTGTAGATACTGATGCCGGCATTAAATATATAGAACTGATATTTGATGATAATAAAAATATCAAATACGTATCAGTAGATATGGGAAAGGGAGATTTTACCCCTAGTTCTATCCCGTGTATATTAGGTAAAGATGGAGTTTTTAATGAAAAAATAGAAATAGGTGGAAAAATAATAGAATTTTCGAGCATACTTATGTCTGTGCCACATACTGTGATATTTGTAGAAGATATTGATAGTTATGATATAGATGATATAGGTTCTAAACTAGAAATATCTAAAATTTTTCCAAACAAAACCAATGTAAATTTTGCCTATATTAAAGATGATAATACAATAATCTTAAAAACATGGGAAAGAGGTGCAGGTCACACATTGGCTTGTGGTACAGGATGCTGTGCTACAGCTGTATTAGCAAAAAAATTAGGAAAAATTAACGAAAATGAGGTAAAACTAATCGTAGAAGGTGGAGAATTATTTATAAAATTGGATGAAAATTATCAAGTTACTATGACAGGGACCGCTGAAAAGGTATTTGAGGGAGAAATTTTTATTTAGATTGATAAAATATAAAAACAAATATTTAAGCTAAAAATATTAAAGTGTTCTAAAAGGGGCACTTTTTTATTTTTAAAAAATATTATAGTAATTTCACCTACAGTATGTATGAATTTTAACATAACAATGGCTTAATACTTATAATATTTGCCTATTGTCACAATTAAAAAAATATTTTAAATTTAAGTAGCTTTTTGTTATGATTTGTAGTAGAATAATAAAAACAAAATAAGTATTGATAAAATTTCATAATATGGCTGAATAATTATTATACTAAATTTATGAAATTATACGATTATTTTATTTATATTCTTTATTTTGATTTTATCATAGATATAGGGGGGTTAATTATGGAAACTACTGTCAAAAAAAGTACGTCTAATAATTCTAAAGGAAATGTGTCAAACTTTAAACGACGTGTTATGGCACTTTTTTTACTAATGCTATTCAACATTCAAATATTTGCAGGGGTAGTTCCTGACCCCGTTACAATAGGTACCAGAGCTACAAAGACTGCAAGTGGTATTGACCAAGTCGATATTGCTAGACCAAATGCAAAGGGAACATCTTATAATGCATTCGAAGAATTCGATGTAAAAGAAGATGGTCTTATATTAAATAATAATATTTATATAGTTGTAAATACAAAATTGGCAGGATTGGTAGCAAGAAATAGAAATCTTGACGGTGGAGTAGAGGCCAACTTAATCATAAATGATGTTACGGGTAAGAATAGAACGGCTATCAACGGTTATGTAGAAGTAGCCGGAAGAAAGGCCGACATAGTCATTGCCAATAGAAACGGAATAGCCGTAAACGGAGGTGGCTTTATCAATGTCGGAAGAGCTACTCTTACTACCGGAAGTATTGGGATGAAGGATGGTAAGTTAGACACAATAGATGTAGAAAAAGGAAATGTTTCTATAGGCAATAAGGGTATAGATATCACTTCTGTAGATTTTTTTGATATCATCGGAAAAACTGTTAATATAGAAGGAATCATAAAAGGCGGAGATAATACTAAAGTCTTGATTTCTGTCGGAGGACAAGTCTACAAATATGCTACAAAGCAAGTCGTAAGTAAAGGTCAAACTTATGAGGGAATAGCAATAGATGGAAAAGACATGGGGTCTATGTATGCAGGAAAAATAAATGTTATTTCCAATGATAAGGGAGCAGGAGTAAATTTAAAAGGAAATATGACGAGCTTGGATGACTTGGAGATAACTGGGAACGGGCAAATAGCTACAAAGGGGAAGGTTCAAAGCACTAAGAAAGTAGTGTATAAGACACCAAAAAATATAAAGGTAGAAAACCAAGTGTTTGCCGGAGAGAAAGGAATATTTAGCGGGGATGTGGTGGAATTAAGCGCAACACTTGTGACCGGATATTTGAATGAAGCTAAAAAGGGAATAGAATCTTTGGAAGTTTCGGGAAATAAAATCATAAATACCGGAGAAATTCAATCTTTTGGAATAGCAAAATTAAATGGAAATAGATTGGAAAATATCGGGAAAATATATAATGATGAAAATCTAAAGATATCAGGTGGGGATATCAAGAATTCTGGTGAAATCTATGGATTAAACCTTGAAATTACCGGAAATTCTTTAGATAATAGTAATATCGTGCAAAGCGAGTCTATCTATCTTAGTATAAACGAAATATATAACAGTGGTAATATTTATATAGAAAATGATATTTCAAATAGTGGAAAAATTTTGCATAACACTGGGAATATAGTTAGTAATAAAAATATTAATTTTGCAATAGATGAAATAAAAAATACTGAAGGTCTGATAGCAAGAAATAATATAAATATAAAATCTAAAGATTTTAAAAACATAAACGGAGACATAATCGCAGAAAAGGATATGAATATTTCCAGTAATACATTAAAAAACCAAAATGGAAACATGGTTGCTAATAATATAAAAATATTATCAGAAAAGCTTGAAAACTTGGAAGGAAGCATATATACAGATGGAAGATTGGAAATAGTTACAAATGCTCTGGCTAATATAGATGGTGAAATAATATCAAGCGATAAAATGATAATAGATACAGATATTTTGGATAACACGAGAGGTTTTATCTATGGTAAATTGGAAAAACTATCGGGTACTACAGTTATAAATGAGGAAGGAAGCATAATAACTAGTGAAGTATTAAAATTAGTTACTAAAAATATATATAATATTAAAGGTGAAATTTATGCAGAAGGCGGGTTGGATTTTGATTCAGATATTTTGGATAATACAGAAGGAATTATAACAACTGCGGGTAATATTAATATTGAAGTAGATAATACTATAAATAAAAAGGGAATTTTGGCAGGAATATATATCAATGTGGTTGGAGAAATATTTGATAATGAGGAAGGAGTGATTGATTCTTCTAGTTTTGTTACGAAATTGGATATGATATTTATAAATAATAAAGGGTTATTGATATCAAAAGATGAGATAGATATAAAGACAGATAGATTGGAAAATATAGAGGGAGAAATATTAACAGATGGTAAGTTGGTATTGAATACTGATGTATTGGATAATACAAAGGGACAAATAATAGGGGAATTGGAAAATCTTGGTGGCAGTATACTTATAAATGACGAAGGAGCTATTTTTACAAATGAAGCTCTAAATATTGAAACGCTCGCTATAAGTAATATAAGTGGAGAAATCTATGCTGAGAAAAGAATAGATATAGCTGGAAATACCTTGGATAATACAGAGGGATATATTCATACAGAAGGCGGGATAGAGCTAACTGTAGATGATATAATCAATAAATCTGGTTATATATTGGCTAATGGATTGACTAAGGAAGAAGTGTTTGATGAGGTAGAAGGTAATGAAGATATCGAAGTTGTAGAATTAGAAAATATAGAAGTAGAAAATGTAGATACAGAAGAAAATAGAGAAGAAGTAATATATGAAGGAATAAAAATAGCAGGAAAAACTTTGGATAACACAGATGGAAAGATAAAGACTTTAGGAGATTTATCATTAGACCTTGCAGATAGTATAGATAATACAAAGGGAGAATTATTAGGAGTAAAGTCACTAGATATAAAAACAGGGTTACTTATAAATACAAATGGAAGTTTATTAACGTATGGTAAATTAGTATTGGATACAGAAGATTTGGATAATACTAAAGGAAAGATAATAGGTAGATTGGAAAAATTATCCGGGACAAACTTTATAAATGATGAAGGAATATTGGTTTCGACAGAATCATTGGAAATAACTACAAAGAATGTGTCAAATATAAAGGGAGAAATCCATTCAGATAAGAGATTATCTTTTGATGGAGATAGATTGGATAATACAGGGGGTTATATCCATACGTATGGTGGAATTGATGCTAATGTGGGAGAAATAATAAATAACACAGGGTATATATTGGCAAATGGAATATCAAAGGAAGACGTTAATCTCGAAGAAGAGAATGAAGAAAACACTGAAATAGCAGTTGATGAAAATACAAAAGAACCAGACGACGACGAAAAAGTTATATATGAAGGTATAAATATAGCTGGAAATACTTTAGATAACACAGATGGTAAAATAAAATCTTTGGGAGATATAAACGTTGTAGTTAAGGATACAACAGGAAACAGAGGTACAATAATTGGAGATAATGTAGTTATATCCGGAGACAATTTCAGTAACGAAGAGGGATTGATACAATCTTTTAGTTTTAATGCAGATTTGGCAGACACATTTAATAACAAAATGGGACTTTTAATTGCAGAGAATAATATAGATATAGAGAGTAAAAATATCTATAATCAAGATGGACTTATCCTTACAAATGGAGAATTGGTACTAAATACAAGCAATATATTGGATAGTACTAGAGGAGAAATAAGAGGACAATTAGAGCAACTAGGCGGAAATAAATTAATAAACAATGAAGGCTTAATAATAACGAATAAAAATTTGAGTTTAAATAGTAAAAACACAGAAAATATAAGTGGAGAAATATATTCATTCGGCCAAATAACCGCAAATGGAGATAATCTAAATAATAATAAAGGATATATCCATACAAATGGAAAGATAGATATGAATGTACAAAATATTGATAATAAAGAAGGATATATCTTATCGGATGGACTTACAAAGGAAGCCTTGGTTGCATCAGTTAATGATGGTGACGTAGCATCTAATGAGGTTAGTGAAGAGTCTGACGACGACTCATCAGGTGAGGATGATGGAGAGGGCGAAGAAGAACTGGAGAACATCGTATACGGTGGAATAGCAATAGTCGGACAAAGCTTGGACAACACACTTGGGGTGATAAGAGGTCTGGGAGATATAGATATAAAATCAAATACGACTAATGAATCAGGCATATTAATAGGCGCCAATGTCAATATAAAAGGAAATCTCTATGGTAATAACGGAGAAATAAGAGGGAATGATGTAACAATAGCCGGTAGTACTATAAATAATGCAAAAGGTATATTAATAGCAGGGAATAATGCGACACTAACAGGAAATGTAAATAATGATGGAGTTAGAATAGAATCTGCCAATGTTGAAATTATTGGAACGAAAATAAGCAATAATTCAGGGAATATACTTGGTCAAGATATAAACATAAAATCAGGAAATATTATAAATAACAGTGGATATATTACTACTAATAATTTGAATATAGTGGGTAATATAACAGGGAATGTGAAGGGTGAAATAATAGCTAATGAATTCACATTAAATGGAAATTTAAACAATAATAATGGATATGTGAAAGCTGGGATACTAGATATAAATGGTATGAGTGTAACTAATGCTTATGGGAAGATTGAAAGTTTAGGAAGTCTCAAAGCATTGGTACAAAATTTTAATAATGATTATGGATATATACAATCAGAAGCGATAGAGCAAATAACAAATCTATCTAATGTTTATGGTAAGATATATTCAAATAGTTATATCGGGATAAAAAATAGTGGTAATCTAAATAATAATTACGGGATAATTTCTAGTAAGGGCAAAGAATCCGGGATAGAGATAAATGCCGGTGGTACATTATTAAATGATGGCGGAAGTATAAAGGCTGAGGGTGCAGTAATAGTCGAAACTGGCGGAGACTTGGTACTGGATGCCAGAATAGAAGGAAAAGTAGCAACATCTTTGACAGGAAATAAAGTATATGTAAACAATAACACATATAGAGCCGGACATGTAGAATTAACAGGACGAAATGGATTATTAATAAATGGGACTATAGATGCAAAGACACTTAGCTTAAATACCAATGTAGGACTAAGTATTAACTATACACTAAATGGAAGAGAAGGACTATATATAGAAGCCAATACAATAGAGAATAACTCTATTGTAACATCCGGAATCATAGTATCATTAAATGCCAAATCAAAAATTGTAAATAATAATCTAATAACTTCAAGTAAAGATATAGTTCTAAATGGTGGAGATATATATAATCAAAATGGAAGTAAAATAACGGCAAACAATGATGTAATAATATTGGGAAATAATCTATATAATATAACAACGGCAACAAGAAATGGGAATAACGTAACAGTTGGAAATGGAAGTCAAATAACAGGAAATAATGATGTAATAATAAAGATATCAGGGAATTTAATAAATGGATTTTATAACGTAGGCGGAGAAATAGTAAGGGCTGACGGTACAATAAAAGATAATAGAGTAGTAACAGGTGGAAATTACGGTTTAATAGCAGGAAAAAAGAATACTCAAATAGAAGCAAAAAATATAGAAAACAGAGGCAATATAGGATTGGCTGATGTTGGGGAGACATATATCCATACATTAGGGCAAGTAAGAAATGAAAGAACAGGCACATATGGGAATGGAAACATATTGGGAGCTACAATAGCAATAGAGGCCAATGGCGGATTAATAAATATAGGAGCGACAATCAAGGGAAAAAATGCTACGTATATATCATCTACAAATGGAGATATAATAAATCAAAGTACAGTAAAAGATGGTATTATTATATTTCAACATGATGAGACAAAATCAGTAGGAAGTGCATACGTTAATGAAAGTGTAGCAGAATATAATAGATCACTTAGTGAACTTTTATCAGAGTATGGATTCATGTCAAAAAGTAAGAAATCAACAGAAGTTGCAGCACCAAAACCAACAATTGATTATAATGGTAAAAAGATAATAATACCGGATAAAATACAGGAGCTATATGATAAAAAGAAAGCAGAAGGAAAGAAAGTAGAAATAGTAGTTAAATATGTAAGAGGAAGTTCTGGCGGTGGCGGAGAGAACGGTGGCGGTGAAACAGAAGGATACTATACATTTAATGTTATGGAAGCCTATACAGTAGTAGATTTAAAAGGAGAAGGAATAAATAATATAGGATCCATAAAATCTGATGGTGCAGTGATATTAGAAGCTAATAACATAAATAATACTGGTGGATTAATAGCAGGAATTGGAGGGACATTATTAGAAGCCAAGAATGATATAAATGATAAATCAATAAGTGTCAATTATAGTGGAAGTAATGTATATGTAGCCGCATCTTCTGTATTTAATAAGAACAAAACTTGGGACAAAGTATCAGGCTCATATAATATATCCGGTCAAATAGGAGCCGGTGGAAATACCCAACTATCAGCAGGAAGAGATATAAATCTAATAAATAGTGAGATAACAGCATCAGAAAATGTTATACTATATGCAGATAGATATCTAAACAGTTTGGCAGTGAATGATACGGAATATCGATACGATAAAGAAGAATATAAAACAGGACATTGGTATAATAGAAAAAAAGTAAAAGAAGTATGGGAAATAGATAATAAATATGCAAACGGCACAACTATCAGTGCAGGTGGACATATTTTGATAAATTACGGATTGACAAAAGCAGATGAAAAAGAAAGAGAATTAAAAAATAAAGGGATATTCTTACAGGGAACAGATATGTATGCCAATGGAAGCATAATAGCAAAATCCAATGGAAACATTTATACAGAGGGCACAAAAGATAATTTATATAATTATTACAAGAAAGAAAAACACTCAACGGGAATTAGTAGTGTATTTGGAGGTTCAAGTTCAGACAAAAAGCAATCCACATCAGAAAATTATAACCTGACAAATTTCTATGGAAATACTGGATTTACAATGGATTCAAATGATCGTTTGAGAATAGAAGGAGCAGATATATATTCAAATGGGAATGTATACCTAAGAGGTAAAAACGGAGTAGATATACTTCCCGGTATGGCAAGCAGCTATTATTTAGAAGTGCATAAAAAGAAAGGATGGTCTACAAGCTTCTCAGTCGGAGCGGGAGGAGTATCAGCCGGAGTAGGATACGGTAAAAGTAGTAGTAAATATGAGGAAACAAGGCTAGAGGTGATAAAGAGCAAAATCTATGCAGGTGGAAATTATGTCGTAGTGAGCGAAAATGGAAATTATAATCAAATATCTACAGATATAAAGGTAGAAAAAGACGCATCAATCACAGCCAAAGAAATAAACATATTGGATAGACAATCGACAGTAAGTATAAAACAAGAATCAAAGAGTAGCTACGCAGGAATAGGCGTGACTATAGGTATACCTGTAGTTTCAAGTGCTACAAGCCTAGTAACCAGTGCAAAGGCATTAGGAAGCGCTAATGGAATAGGATATATAAGTGCAGCAGGGGCAATGGGTCAAAGCGTAATGGGTGGAATTTCTTCATTTAATTCACTTATGTCTACGATGAATCCATTCTCAGCAAGTATATCTCTTAATTTTAGTAGTAGTAAAAGTAAATATGCAAGTAATGGTTCGTATTCTGTAGGAAGCAGCCTAGATGTAGGAGGAAATCTGATACTAAACGGAGATAATCTACATTTAAGAGGTAGCAATATTGATGTAGGTGGGAATCTAGATTATAAAATAAAAAATGATATATTGATAGAAGCAGGAAGAAGCACATTTACAGAAAATGGAAAATCTAGTGGATTTAGTATTGGTATATCAAAGGGCATGATGAATAATAAGGGTATGATTACGCCACTTGCAGATAATAATAAGACTGTAAATCTAGGATATAATAGTAATAATAACTGGGGAAATGGTACAAATCGGAATAATTCCAGTGTGAATGTAGGTGGAAACACTTATTATGATGTGGGTGGAGATTTTACAATAAGGGGAGGAATAATTTCCACGGGTAGTATAAGTGGAACTATAGGAGGAAATACTATTATAGAATCGCTACAAGATACATATAAAGGCGGATCAAGTGGATATTCATTTAATGTAGGAATAGGGATAGGAAAACATATTGTGAAGGATGGAACCGGGAATTTAGCGGAAGCAAAAGGATCTTATATCAATTCACTCGGCGGGGGATTTAATGTAGGAAAAATAGAAAACAAGATAACAGTAGATCCTACAACATTTAGAGCAGGTGCCGGTGCATTTGATGCAGGGCAAAAATTGACACAAATAGGCTCACTAATAGATGGGAATTTTATTTTAAATGCCGGAAGTTATGTCTATAGAAATTTAGTGGATGTAAATAAGAGCTATAATTTTGGAGCGAATATTACCATAAACCCTAATGTGTTTTATACAAAAACAGATACAAATGGTAATATAATAGATGCTAAAATCGGAAAGACTATTGGCAGCATATTTCAAATTGGATATCAAAACCTATCAAGAAATATATTGGCAACAATAGGCTCAGGAGTACAAACTAATTTTGATATTGATGGAGTAAATACTGATGTCTCTAAGATGATCGAAGATTGGGCTGGAACAAAGATAGAGACTATAAGTATTAACTTAGGTACTGAATATTGGTTGACCGAAGCCGGAAGGGAAATCTCAAAAAGTGAAATTTCAAAAGCCAAAGATTCGATTATAGAAATATTAAAAACATTAAGGGAAAAAATGAAAGATGAAGAAGAGAATGATTCTGTCGAATTTTATTCTATTAAACTAAGTAAAGAAGAAAAAGAGAAAATAAAAGCAGATAAAAAAGCTGCAAAGAAAGTAGAAAAAGAAGAAGCAAAAAAAATAGCAAAAGAAGAGGCAGATGCAGCTAAAAATCCGGTTATAACAGACCTTATAGATTTTATTTCAACAAAGCATGTAAAAAATTATGAAACATTGAAGAATGACTTAAATAAATTACTTAAAGAAGGAAAATTTGATGAGGCTCTGCTAAAAATAGTTGGTGATCAAGGCATAGTTGATTTAATAAAAGCAAAGGGTGTATCGGAACTTTTGAATACTCTTACTGACAATAAGCAAAGGACAGAGTTTTACAATGCTATATGGAACTATGATAATGTTGCTGTTTATGGGGATGCAAATGAAAAAATGTCGCAATTTATTAATATAAATATTACTGTATCTAATGAATTGAAAAAGGTAATAAAAAAAGCTGAAGACGATGTAATAGGGAATTTAATCAAAACTGAATTCGAAGTTAAGATTAAAGAGGGTGAATCCGTTAAGATTACAATTAAAGATTTTTTACTTGATAATAACCTTTTTAGAGAATTACCAAATGCACAAAAACAAGATTTTATGAAACAGTTAGTAAAAAATATAGAAACAACTATAATTACGAATATTAATAAATATGTTGAAGGAACGAATATAAAGGAATTAAATGATGCTTTGTTAGCAAAGGAAAATGGTATAGGTGTAAACTTTTCAGCTACAATGTCTGCGGGAGCAATATATAGAAGAGCAGGCAATAATGCTACTGTAACACTTACTGATATGAGCAAAGAACTTGGTTTTCTTCCAATAAAAGAATTAAAGGAATTATTGAATGATCCAAAAGGTGTATCTAATAAATATATACAAAATATTGGTAATAATACATTCTATGATAGATTAGTCCTATTATCACAAATTTTTCATGAGGTGGGCCCAGGTCATTATATGGCTGATCTGCTATTACCAAAATTTAATGGAATAACAATAGGAAATAGTATAGATATTGATAGAATTATGTTGGATAAGAGTGTCCCAACTAATACCGTTACAAACAATAAATATTTTGGTTCAGATAAGGATATTTTCTATTTTGCATCATATGGCGAAAGGCTTGCATATTGGACTCAAGAATCAACCACAAGTAAATTATTAAAAAAACTACAAATAAATAGGACTCTAGGAAAATCCAAGGACATGATCATTAAAATATAATAGCTTCTCGAAATCTTTTTTAAAAAAGTAACCCAAACTGTGTTACAAAAAAACTTGACCACAACACATCAACTCATTTATCAATAGAATGAAAATGAAGTTTAATCGAGAGCAGATAAGAACGGAACATAAACAGGTAGTCGTGGATTGAGTCCAAATTTAGAATAACACTTTTGCATAATAATATCAGTATCAGATAAATCTAAGTTGTAGAATTGCAACAAAATAAGAGTAAATTTATCAGGTATGTTAGAAGGGATAGGAAAAATATTGAAAATTTGTTTTTTAAGAAATTTTTGATAGCCGGGATGACCATCAGAATTAACAGGCAACATAAAAAATCCTCCGAAAAAATAAAGTACAATTACTTAGGCTGCGCCGCAAAAATATTCCTATTTGTCAAGTGTTTTTTCACAAAAAGTGGAGGAAATTTTATAAAAATAAAAAAGGAGTCCCAAAATATCGGCGTTGGAGATTCCGAGAGACTATTATAAAATATGGAGGTAAATACAATATGAAAAAAATAAGTATATTTTTTATAGGAATACTATGCATTTCTTGTACAAATTCTATCTTTATTAATGAAGAAAAATACGTATATAAACATGATAAAATTGGAAAAGAAATTTCCTTTAAAAATACAAGCGATGATAAAAAGGTAAATTTAGATTTTAAATATGAGGGAAATACTAAAGAAATTAGTTTGGAAAATATAAAAGAGGAAGCTTCTAAAATTTTATCTTCTAATAGGCTCAATAAAATAGTTTTAAAAAATATTACTTATGAACATTTGGTCACTGATTATAAGAATCAAGAGTTTTATGCCGAATTAATTTATTCAAATAAAAATAATAGATCTTATTCATATAGAATAAAAGCTGCTATTAAAAATAAGTATAAAGATGAAATTGATACAATTGATAGATTAATCGTTCGGGGTAGAAATGGTTTGATTAGATCTATTGACTACGATCATTTAGAAACTCCAAAAAACATAGGTAGGTCTGATGTTGCAGATTCGCCTATATTTACAGCTCATCCTACTAAAGATAAATTAATACTTACATTAAGCAATGAAAAAATATTATATTATATAAATAATTGGGAATATTCATTTGGAATTGATGGAAAAATAGTAAAAATAAATACTATGCCTTTGAAACCCCAATATTATTGGAAATATTATTATTATACTACTAATGGATTGGAAACAGGTAAAAATTCTATATACCCCCATTTTGTTCCTGGTCTTCCAGAAATGATAGAAAGAGAAAGACTAGAGGAAAAAAAGAATGGTTATGGAGAATTTGAAGGAAAAGAATTAGAAAAATTCATAAGAGACAGAAAATATGTATTGACCATAACAGAAAATGTCAACGGAGAAAATGTTAAATCTTTAGAAATGAAATTTAATAAAAAATATG
>JAITPM010000067.1 GCA_031289425.1 Fusobacteriaceae bacterium | reverse complement strand
TGGTTTTCCAAATTCAATAATACCTGAATGTTTGAATAGTAATTGTGGAATATCAGGGTCTTTGCTTAACCAAACATTATTGTAGGTTTCTGGTCTATGGTATATTACCGTTGCTTGTTGATATTTTTGTCGAAAAAAGAAAAACAATGTCCAGATAATACTGCGTGGCATTGTAGTTATATCAATATAAATATTCGCATCAATATCTAAATTTTTCACAAAATCATCTAACTTGTGCCACTTCTCTACGTCAAAATTTGGAATAACTATGTCATCCAAAACAATGTTTTTGCTCGAACAAGTATTTTTTATATCAGAAATACTTTTTAAAATTTCATTAGGGTGAGCCGAAACTTCAAACCTGAATAAAACTACTTTATTCAGATTCGGGTAATTTTCAATATCCCTTTGAAATCCAAGAACAGAACGTTCTTCCCAACTTGGAAATATGATTAATATATTATTCATAGTCATTATCAAATAAGTTTTTTTGCATTATAATTTCATTATCATCACCATAAGGAATTGGGGTGTTTTTTTCTGCGGCATTCAACAAATCTGTTGCTTTAAGAGATACTCTCGCGTATTGCCCATCTGGATCAAGCCCTAATGAAGGAAATAATAATCTATTCGGGATATAATATGTTTCTAATAAACCATCATCTTTTGAGCGTGAAGTACGAGTATATAAAAAACGAGATTTTCGTGCAATATCTAACAAATTTATAACTTTATAATATATCTGTTCGTGTGTTGTTTTTTGAGAAATTGTAAAAGTTATTGCACGCGGTTCGGATTTATGTGATTTTAATCTGTTTCTGAAAAGAATCATTAAATTATTAAATAATTGGCGTAATTGTTTTGCTTGTTCACTGCTACAATTTTCAACAATTCTGTCAAGTCCATCTTCAATATCTTTCCATAATTCCTTACTTTTGTCTATAATAATTTGATTTTGTATTGTGAAACTAATCTCTTTAATATCAATATTTTTATCTTTAATATCAATATTTTTATTTGAAAAAGCAAGTTCAAACATATAAAAGCAAGGTTCTAATAAATTACGAATAATTCCTGTTGAAATAGCAACAATCATTTTGAAGCCGGAATAAGGCGGCATATTGGCTTTCCCTTTTTCCAATCTATCCCGATAATACTTTGCGCGAGCATATTTGTATATATGGTCATTAATTTGCTTTGCACTTCCATTGGGATATTTAGTCTCTGCTTCTTTTCGTAGTGCATCCTCACATTCTTTTATGTTTTTTGTAAATTCAGGGTTTTCAGGGAAGAAGTATTCTGCCTCAATATCATTCAAATCAATTAATTCCAGTCTTTTTTTTACAATCTGTTTTGCCAACTTATAGAACTCCGAATCGAGGTTTTGAAATGGTTTTTCCATATCAATAGAAGTAAAATCGTGTCCTTCTAAAATTGTCCCGCCTGTTGAAGTAATAAATTTAGGTCTATCTACCTTTGTTGTTGCCACCTTAAAACTAAAATTTGCGTGGTCTCGATACGCTATCCAAGAATTTAATGTCTTTATTTGATATTCATTCATTGTTTGCGCATCGTCTATCATCAGTAAAAAATGAGAATCTTTAAAAACAGAAATACTTTTGATAAGCTCAATAAATGGTATGATAGTTGAAGAAAACGACATTGTATTGTCATAAAATTCACCCCCATCATATTCATTAATTTTCTTTTGAGTTAGATTTGCCTCATGCGAGGTAAAATTCTTGACAGAAGTAAAAAAATCGTATTCTCTTCTCAATTCAATTCCCAAAATATATTCAATATCCTGGAATAATTTATCTGATTCTTGTTGCGCAATCTTTTGAACTTCCGTAACATTGGACAATGAATTTGCTATTTCCCACATAATTGATAACACCAAATAATGTTCACAAATTACACTTTTGCGAAAATCATTGTTTAATAGTAAATATTCTTGTTTATGCAAAATTGGCGATTTGCTAACATGTATTCCGATTGTTGAAAAATCAATTTCTTTTTCTTTTAATTTCGCTTCTTTACAACGAATTTCAAAAGAATTGTATCTTAACGCCATTGTTTTTCCACAACCTCTCTCGCCAACAAGAAAAATATTTCTTTTTGAGCGTATAAATCGAGCGTATGTATTATCCTCAATGTAAAAATCCAATACTTCTTCTTCGGATAATGCGTTTGCTCGCTCGCTTTTGAATGGGTTTATATAGTTTTTCATATCGTCAGGTTATTTTTAATTGAGTGATTATATTTTCAATTTTTAATTCAGTAAACATGCTTATTAATTCTGTTGCTTCAACTTGCTTGTCCCCTCTAGGAATACATTTGTCATCTAATATTATCCTGCCAATAGATAACAAAAGTTCTTCCGAAAGTTCTTCTTTATTATAGAAATTAAATGTAATCTCTGTCTGCATAAATGGAGCAAGGTATTTAGAATAAAATTTCGCATATTTCCTTTCTTCGTCTAACTTCATTATTCTTTTATATGTATATAATAATAACTTTTCTAACGAATCTATAGTTTCATTCTTAATATTAATATCATATCTCAATACGATTCTTCCACCATCCCTGTCAATAAATATATGTGTAATATCTGCATATTTATGATATATTTGTGATTCTGGCGTAATTTTATCTGTTCTTAATAAATAATCAGATGTGCGTTGCGGACCTTCGGCTAATTCATCTGCAAATCTCAATATACTGGATATTTCCAGTAATTTAATAGGATTACCTGATAACGGATATAGTTCATTACCAATATCTAAAAGTGTGTCTCTTGAACCTGTATTTGTTTCTCCACAATGGACTTCTGCTGTCTTGGTTATTAATCTTTTTTCATCATAATATTTTGAACTATTATTCCTCACATAATTGTAAACGTTCAGCACTTTGCGGTTATGATTGCTTCTGCCATTAATATTACCTACATCATGAAATAGTACAGATAAGCATAATACATACAAGTCTAAAGCCGTAAATTTTTTGATGGTTTCCATTTTTTTGCCTGCATCGTGATATGTTAGTAATTGCCATGCATTCTTTAGAACATTAGCAACATGACTCGCACCATGGTCTGTTAATGATGGTTCTGTTATTTTAATATTTGGTAAAATAGCTTCTACTAAATCATGTCTCGCTTTTACATAATCGGCAAAATAATTTACGCCATCATACTGCCCTAATTCTTTCTTCAGAATCTTTTCAAGATATTTTTCTATTTCTTGTTCGTTCCACATATTATTGATAATTAAATATTTTACTAAATATTGCTTTTGCCAAAAGAGGTGGCACAGCATTTCCTACTTGCTGTTGCTGAAAACCTACTGTCCCCTTAAAAACGAACCAATCCGGGAATGATTGTAATCTTGCTGCTTCACGAACCGAAAGCCCTCTATTTTCCGTTGGGTGTATCAGCATGTTTTTACGATAATTGCCTATAACAACTGATGGCTCGTTTTCTTTCAATCTATAATAAATTCCATCATGGCATCGTGAATGGTCTTTGTAATTGGACATCAAATGATTAGGGATATCTTCCCAATTTCCGCCTTGTGGAATGTGTTTATATCGTTCTATAACTAAATCTGAATTTCTTGTAACATTATTACAAAATGAATATTTACTTTTTCCTCGAAGTGTCTTTGCATAAGACGAAGTCGCAATAGATTTATATTCAAGTTTGTCAAAATTAGCACCATTAGCAAGAGAAGGCAAATCAGTTATAGCATCTTTCACTGTAATGGTTTTTTGTTCTGTTGTATCCGGAAACTCAAATGTAATGCCATGCTTTGAACCAACCAGAAAAAAACGCGCTCTTTTTTGAGGAACTCCAAAATCAGTAGCGTTACATAGTCTATAACTTAAAGTATATCCTATATTATGAAAATCATTCAGAATCTG
>JAITPM010000042.1 GCA_031289425.1 Fusobacteriaceae bacterium | reverse complement strand
AAGGGTACAATAAATCCAAAAAATAATGTAGTCCAGCTAAATCCAACATACCCCTTTTTTAATATACTTCCTTTTTTTAAATTAATCTCTGTTGCCATGAAAACCTCCAACTCATATTTTTTTTTGATTAATTTGCCCTTATTTTATAATAATAAGGAACTTTTTTAAAAAATAGTCCAGGTACTAAAATCGCCTATTTTCTAAGGAAAAAAACCATTATTTGCCAATTAATGAATGAAATATGCAAAAAAATCAATTATTTATAAAAATTTTCATTTTTTATGTAATTTAAATATCTATATAGCACCAAACGTATATATGAACCTGCGTAAACATCAATAAAAATAGCCTATCAAAGAAATAAATAATAGTTCAAAATAGATGTAGACATTTTGTAAAATATGTGGTATTATAAATTTAAAAGTTCCTTATTATTATAAAATAAGGAACTTTTTATTTTTTCTTACTTTTTATCCCCACACTTCAATTCCATTACAAATAAAAAATAAAATCAATTTTTCCTTCTACAAATTTACTTAACTATGATTTTTTATTAATCCCACATCTATTGACAAACATCCCATTTTATTGTATATAATATCTTTAAGGAAACGTTTTCGTTATCGTTTTCGCAAAAACATTTTATCCAATCTATACTCACTAAAAACCATTTCTATAGATGATAAAATATAAATAAGAGGCGGTATATCATGTCAAAAGAACGTATAACTTTAAAAGATTTATCAAAAGCATCCGGGTATTCCATTACATCTGTACATAGAGCTATCAGTCATAAGGAAGGCATTAGCGATAGTGTCAGAAATGAAATCTTGGATATTGCTGATAAGATGGGATATGTATTAAATTATCTGGCTTCATCGCTAAAAAAAGACCCCATAAAAATAGCTCTGGTAATGCCTACTCCCACATCTTATGGTAATTATTACCAATACATTCTCAAGGGATGCCAGGACTTATTACAGGAGGTTTCCGTATTTAATTGTAGGATGATTAGCCGTTTTAGCGAAATAAATGGAAATGATGAGAAAAGCCAACTTGACATACTAAATAATATATACAACGAATACCAAGGCACCCTTGACGGGTTAATAGTTGCGCCTGTAAAAAATACTGTTGCTATAAAAAATTCTCTGGGGCGCTTTATTGCCAAGAAGGTTTCTGTTTTACTGATAGATAACGAATTTAAAGATATAAAAAGACTCTGCTGCATTTCCCCCAATGACCAAATGACGGGACAATTGGGTGCCGAATTTTTATGCGGTATGCAGCCAAAACCCGGTACTATACTGGTAGCCAAAGGCGATAAAGAATCTCTATCCCATGTCTATAATCTCCAAGGATTTTCCAAATATATAAAAAAATATGAATTACCGTATAAAATTCTGGAAATTGATGATGATATAAATACAACTAACTTTTTTAAAAACACAATGTCTATTCTAAAAAAAAGGACAGATATAGTAGCACTTTATACTGTGAGAGCCAGGAATACTATCCCCTTATGTCAGGCAGCTATAAAGTCCAATCTGGTCGGTAAGTTAAAAATAGTCGGGAGTGATCTATTTCCAGAGAGTGCAAAAGCTCTAGAAGATGGGATATTAAATGGAATTATATACAAAAATCCCTATCAAAAAGGGTATATTGGAATGAAGACAATATTTGATTACCTTGTGAAAGGTGAAAATCCTATTTCTTCTACAAAAAAAGTGCAAATTTCTGTGATATTAAAAAGTAATCTAAGATTTTTTAAAGATATAATATGAATACCCTCTAAAACATGGTTTGTAAAATTATACATTAAAAGTTCTATCACTGGCATCTACAACATTTTAATATAGGAGGAATATTTATGAAAAGAAAAATTGTTACTTTATTAACGGCAATAGTTCTATGTGGATTAACTTTTTTAGGAGAACAAGTCAAAGCTGCAGAAACATTGAAATTCAAACTTGCAGAAAATCAACCTAACGGAAACCCTATTACAGAAGGTATGAAGATGTTTTCAAATCTTGTAAAGGAAAAAACTGGTGGGACTGTACTGATAGATGTTTACAGTGACGCACAATTGGGAGATGAGGCTTCTACTATCGAACAAATAGAAGCCGGCACTTTGGATTTTGCTCGTGTAAATACGTCTGCATTGGCATCTACAGCCGATGAAGTCGGTGTATTCACTTTACCATATGTGTTTACGAGTACTGAACACAAATATAGAGTTCTTGATGGAAAAGTTGGAGATTCTGTTATCAAATCATTAGAGAAATACAATATGGTCGGGCTTAGATTTTGGGAAGCCGGCTCTCGTAATTTCTATACAACTAACAAACCAATAAAAAGTGCTGCAGACATGAAAGGAATGAAAGTCCGTGTGCAACAATCAGATGTTGCTATAAAAATGGTCGATCTTCTAGGGGCAAAAGCTACACCTATGGCATATGGAGAAGTTTTCCAAGGACTACAAACAGGTATAGTGGATGGTGCGGAAAATGACTTTGTCAGCTATTATACTTCAGGTCACTACGAAGTAGCTAAACATTTTTCTTTAGATGGACATATGGCTCCACCTGCGATATTACTATGTAGCAAGAAAGCATGGGATAAACTGGATGATAAACAAAAAGCTGCTGTAACAGCCGCTGCCAAAGAAGCATCTGACTGGCAACGTAAGGCTATGCAAGATTTCCAAAATGAATCCAGAGCTGCTGTAGAAGCTGCCGGCAGCAAGGTATATGATGTAAATGTAGCTGAATTCCAAGATGCTGTAAAAGAAATTTATGACATGTATCCACAATATAAAGGATTCTTAGATGAAATGAAAACTTTACAATAAACTTTATAATAATCTATATTTTATAGAAACCACAAATATTTGATCAAGGAGATTTCTATGGAAACCGTCAGAAAAGTGTTGAAACGATTATTGTATATAGAAAAGAAAATGTGTGTTATTTTTCTGATTATCATGCTCTTTATAAATTTTGCTCAAGTTTTATTTAGATATGTAATTAATCAACCTTTTAGTTGGTCGGAAGAAATAATATTGATATTTTTATCTTGGTTTGGCTTTTTATGTATGTCTATTGATATTGAAAACGACTCACATGTAGCTATTGTAGGCTTATATTCAAAATTTAGTCCGAGCTTAAAAAAAATAGCGGATATAGTTAGGCACGGCTTATTATCTACATTCTTTGCTCTTATGATAAAATACGGATACCAATTGACTGCTATGACCATAAGGAAAAAAATGCCGGCTTCACAGTTATCTCAAGGTTGGCAATATGCACCATTACTTTTGGGTGGAATCATAATGTTTACTTTTAGTATTGTAAATCTGATATCTGTCTTTATCGGCAAAAAAGAAAACGATAATATTAAGGTGGTGAAATAATGTCTCAGGAAGCTATAGGCATCATTCTTCTCTTTGGTACGTTGATATTTTTGATGATTATTCGATTTCCCATTGCATTTTCTTTAGGCTTAGCATCTATAATAACAGCCGTGTACTTAGATATCCCTTTTTTCAACCTATATCAAAAAATGGCGGTTGGTCTCAAAAGTTTTACATTCATGTCGGTTCCATTTTTTATTATGATGGCTCAGATAATGACAGATGGCCATATCACAGAACGATTGATGCGGCTTTGCGATATCATAGTTGGTCGTATCAGAGGTGGGACTGCTATTGTCAATGTTCTTGTAAGCATGTTATTTGGCGGAATTTCCGGTTCTTCATCAGCTGATGTATCATCAATCGGGGCTATGATAATCCCTGCTATGATAGATGAAGGATATGACCCTGGTTACAGTATAGCGGTCACAGTGACTTCTTCTGTACAAGGTGTTATTATCCCGCCCAGTCAGAACATGATATTTTATGTAGTAGCAGCTTCTAGCGGTTTATCCATAAGTAAATTATTCATAGCAGGATATATTCCCGGAATCTTATTAGGGATATCCCTACTGATTCCCACAGTTGTCATTGCATATAGGAGAAAATATCCTATAAGCGAAAAACGGTCTTGGAGGGAAAATTTGAAAGTCATCAGGGAAGCATTACTTGGATTGGGGGCTATTATTGTTGTAATAGGCGGTATCGTATTTGGTATATGTTCTGCAACTGAAGCGGCAGGAATAGCAGCAATATATGCTTTGGTTATTACTTTTTTTGTCTATAGGAATATGACTATAAAAAAGTTTTTGAACGGTATATCCAATTGCTTACGTTCACTAGCCACAGTTATGGCTATTATAGCCACTTCCAGTGCATTCTGTTATATGCTTTCATATTTGAAAGTACCCCAAAGATTGACTACTTTGCTTACTTCATTGACAAGCAACAAATCTATTCTTATGCTTCTTATCATTGCACTTTTAATAATTTTGGGATGTTTCATGGACATGGGGATTTTGATAATACTTCTTACACCTATGTTGTACCCCATAGCCACAAGTATAGGATACGATCCCTATCATTTCGGAATAATTCTCGTACTGGGGCTAGGTATTGGACTCTGTACACCACCTGTGGGAACTTCTCTATTTCTCGGATGTTCCATTGCTAATGTGCCGATAGAAAAAGTAATAAAAGATTTTATCCCCTTTTATGCTGCTATGGTAATTCTTCTGTTAGTAATAACTTTCTGTCCGGTTTTATCGACTTGGCTGCCAAGCATAATAAAGGTGTAGGATATGTTAATATTATCAAATAATGTCATGTCAGTAGGAATATTGCCCGAAAAAGGGGGCTTAATTTCATCTATTATATATAGGGATAAAGAAATACTTTATTATAATGAACCCAATATTTTTTCTAATGAAAGACCTAAATGCGGCATCCCGATACTTTTCCCTAGTTGCGGAAGATGTTCAGATGACAAGATAACTATAGAAGGCACTGAATATAAAATGCCAATTCATGGTTTTGCACATATGGTAAAATGGGAAATAGATGATTCTGCAAAAAATAATGAGATAAAGCTCACGTTAAATGATTCTGATTTTACGCATATTTATTATCCGTTTCATTTTACATCAAATCTTATCTATCGATTGGAACACAATAAACTTGTAGGGATGTTTTCATGCCAAAATCTGGACGTTAAAGAAATGCCCTTTGTGTTTGGGATTCATCCGTATTTTATGGTAGCTAATACAAATGATATAGAAATTTTTATAGATGGGCAAAATTACCTGGATTATGAGATAGGTAAAATGAAACAATACTCAAATCCTATAATGTTTCATAATGATAGTGAAATCACACACATTTATGAAAAGCATATTTATGAAAACCAAATAACTCCCATAGTTTTTAGGGATAATAAAAAAAATATAAATATTTTCATCACATCAGAAGAATATTTTTCAAAAATATTACTATGGAAATCTAAAAACCCAAATTTTATATGTATAGAACCCTGGGGAGGAATGCCCAACGCTCTGAATACACCGTATCATAAAAAATTAGCATGTGGAGAAATTTTTAAAACCGCTTTTTCATTTGAAATTCAAGATAAAATATAACAGAATTAGGATATTGCGAAATATAATGAAGATCATAATTTTTATTAACAAAGTTTTAAGGAGTAAAAATGAAACCTCTTTTATTAACAAATGCAAAAGTAATAGTAGGACATCAATTGTTGGAAAATGGATATGTCTATGTAGAAGATGGAAAAATCACAGATATAAATAATGGAACTCCAAATATTTCAGATAACAATGTAGATATCGTAGATTGTCAGATGAATTATCTTTCCCCAGGATTTATAGATATCCATACACATGGAGGCGGAGGAGCAGATTTCATGGATGGTGACGAGGATGCTATTATAACAGCCTCTCGTATGCACCTTAGTCATGGCACGACAAGTATCTATCCCACAACATTGACATGCTCTGATGAGGAACTATTTTTATTTTTTAAAAACTATAAAAAAGTTAAAAATATTACTGAAAATATGCCTCATTTGATGGGAATACATCTAGAAGGTCCTTATTTTTCACCCGCACAATGCGGTGCCCAACCCAAAGAATATATGCAAACTCCAAATCCGGAAAAATATATGAAAATATTGGAACTTGGCGGAAATGATATCGCAAGATGGTCTTCTGCCCCTGAGATAGATGGGGCATTGGAGTTGGGAAAAGAGCTTTCCAAACGTGGTATAATGGCGGCTATAGCTCATAGTGACGCAACGTATGATGAGGTATTGAGTGCTATCAAAAGCGGTTATACACATGTGACTCATCTCTATTCTGGTATGTCAAGTATCACAAGGAGAGGAGGGTTTCGTGTATTGGGTGTAGTAGAAAGTGCTTATCTGCTTGATGTGCTGACTGTTGAGATAATAGCAGATGGTTGCCATTTACCACCGGAATTATTAAGGCTCATTGTAAAAAATAAACATAATACATCTATTTGCTTGGTAACGGATAGCATGAGAGGTGCGGGTATGCCAGAAGGACCTTCTATATTAGGCAGCAAAGCCAATGGACAAGAGGTAATCATAGAAGGCGGAATAGCTAAATTATTAGATCATATGTCCTTTGCGGGAAGTGTAGCTACTACAGATAGGTTGGTCAGAGTAATGACGAAAAATGTAGGGCTATCCATGATAGATGCAGTAAGTATGATGACTATAAACCCCGCCAGATTTATGCATATAGATAATAAAAAAGGGAGTATTTCTATCGGTAAAGATGGAGATTTAGTAGTTTTTGATGAAAATGTAAATATTAAAAAAATTTTTATAATGGGAGAACCTGTTATATTATGATTTTGGTCAGATAAATTTCAGACAGATAAATCAAGGAGGAAACAATTATGATTATCAATATTGCGAAAACACCGGAAGAATTAGGCCGTATAGCTTCCAAGGATATCGCAGCTCATTTAAATAAAGCAATCGCCAAGAAAGGACATGCTCGTCTTTTATTATCCACAGGGGCTTCTCAGTTCGAGACACTGTCATCATTGGTTAAGGAAAATGTAGCATGGGATAAAGTAACAATGTTTCATTTGGACGAATACGTAGCCCTTCCGGAATCACATGTTGCTAGTTTTCGCAAGTATTTGAAAGAGAGATTCGTAAGTCAAATCACATTGGAAGCTGCCTATTACGTAAATGGTGAAGGAGATATTGAGAAGAACATCAAGGAACTATCGGATATTTTAAAAGAAAAGCCCATAGATGTTGGAGTAATAGGTATAGGAGAAAATGGTCATATAGCATTTAATGACCCTCCGGCAGATTTTTATACTAACGATACCTATAAAGTAGTGACATTGGACGACAGATGCAAAAAACAACAGGTCGGAGAGGGGTGGTTCAAAACGATTGATGACGTACCAAAGGAAGCAATAACTATATGTGTGAAACAAATATTGTTATCCAAGGTAATTATTTCATGTGTCCCACATGGAGTAAAGGCAGAGGCGATTAAAAATACCTTATCTCAAGCAGTAAATCCTAATGTACCGGCAACTATTTTGAAGACTCATCCTGCATGGCATCTTTATCTGGATTGCGAATCTGCTAAGGGTTTTTTTAATATTTGAGGGAAGTAAAAATATATAATGACGTTGCTTTTAAGAACAATAAATGGTAAAATATAAACATATTATGCTATATCTGTATAATTTAATCCATTAAATTTTTTAGTCGAGGAGGCACAAAAAATTATGAAGAAAAAACTTGTTATGATTGTAGGATTACTTATGGTGTCATTGAGTTTTGTTACTTATGGCAAAAAATTTACTATGACTGTAGGGCATGCTCAACCTGTCGGAAATCCTAGATATGTTTCTCTTGAAAAATTTGCTAAAGATATAAGTGAAAAAACAAAAGGAGAAGTAGTTGTTGAAGTTTTTGGCGAAGGACAATTAGGTACAGAAAAAGAAATGCTAGAACAAGTTGTAGCAGGGACTATCCAAGGTATGCGTGGAGGGCAATTTGATTTCAGTCCTCGTTTATTAATGTTTACTCTTCCATTCCTTACTAATACTCGTAGTCAAGTAACAGCTCTTTTGAACAGTGATCTTGCAAAAAAAGTTTCTGCAGAAGCAGAAGCAACTACCGGAACAGTTATAATAAATCTATGTGATGCAGGCGGATATCGTCAATTTTCAAATAACAAACGCCCTATCAAAACTCCTGCTGATCTATCAGGACTTAAAATGCGTACTAATGGAATGAAGACTATCGATATGACTTTCCAAGCTATGGGTGCGACTACTACTGCTATACCATATGCAGAACTATATATGGCTCTAAAAACTGGAGTAGCTGATGGTCAAGAAAATCCATGGGTAAACGTACAAGGTATGAAATTTTATGAAGTACAAAAACATTTTACAGCAGTAAATTACCAATTCCATCCTGATCCATTCTATGTTAATGCTACATGGTGGAATACAATTCCAAAAGAATATCAAGATATAATCAAAGAATGCGCTACAGAAATGGGAATATACAATGATAATTTAATAGATGAGAATTCAAATGCTGCATTAGACGTTATAAAGAAATATGGTTGTGAAGTATACGTGCCTACTGCTGAAGAATTGAAAGCTTTCCAAGCAGCATCTACTCCTGTATATCAACAATGTGTAAAAGAAGGTATATTGAAACAAGAAGAATTGGATGAAATATTAAAGATAGTAGCAAATGCAAAATAATTAGGTTTTATAAAAATCCATTGAGGTAGTGGTGCACGTGTTTACCTTTTTAATGATAGACATCGTGCACTTACTATATTATTTAATCGTTATTTTATATGAGCGGGGTGATGGGTATAAAACGTTTCGAAAAAATATTATTTAATATTTATTCAGGAATAGGTATATTTTCTATGGGACTTTTGGCATGTTCTGTAATTTTTACCGTAATAGCACGATATTTTTTCTCGCTTAGTTGGAAAGAAGTTTCTGAGTTCAATGCTACGCTATTTGCGTTTACTACATTTTGGGGGATGGGGATATGCATCCTTACCAATGATCATGTAATAATAGACGTCTTTTATAATAGTGTAAGGCCATCTATCAAACGTTGGCTCAGTGTGATGGACTATGTCATTGTATTAATAGTAGATTTGATGTTTTTATATTTTTCGTACAAGTATGCAATAAAAGTCGGTATACAGATTAGTCAAGGCATGGAGATACCAATGATATATATATATGGAATAATGCCGCTTACTGCATTTGTATCTGCTATATGTATCATTATTCGTATAATTAATTTCATAAAAGCACCTTTGTCTAAGTTTGAATCAAATAATAGTATTTCCAATACCGAAGATTATCCGGAAATTTAAGGAATAAGGAGTTGAAAAACATATGGCAATGATTCTATTGTTGTTATTTTTATTATTTTTTGCATTCCTTGGGATACCACTTGCTTTTGCAATAGTAGCCTCATGCGTGACATATTTACTTCTCAATGCTCGAAATCTTCTCAGTATGTTTCCACAAAAAGTATGGACGGGAGCATGGAGCGAACTTATGATAGCTATGCCTTTATTCATGCTTGCGGGAGAATTGATGAATACGGGGGGAATAACAAAAAGAATCATAGATTTTTGTTTACAAATTGTAAAACCATTCCATGGTGGACTCGGAGAAGTAAATGTAGTAGCATCAATGATATTTGGCGGGATATCAGGGTCTTCCGTTGCGGACACATCTGCTCTGGGCTCTATCTTAATTCCAGCTATGGAAAAAAATGGATATCCGCCTAGCGCATCAGCAGGTATCACTGTGGCATCTTCCACTATGGGAATGATAATCCCACCTTCTACCCCGATGATAGTCTACGCAATGATATCCGGAGCGTCTGTTGGGGGATTATTCATGGCGGGAGCAATACCGGGCATTCTTATAGGTATAACGCAACTTGTAGTGGTGTGGTTCATAAGTCGCAAAAATGGTTGGCACCCCAAAAAAACCAAGTTTAATAAAGCTGAATTTAAACATGCTGTATTGGCTGGTATTCCGGCATTATTAATGCCTATATTTATCATAATGTGTGTATCATTCGGAATATGTACAGCTTCTGAAAGTGCTGGAATAGCTGTCTTATATGCCTTATTAATAGTTTTTTTATAATAAAAATAACTCACATGGAAGGCGGTAAACATTGCACTAAGAAAGACCCTTATTTCATCTTCATCTATAATGATTATAATAAGTTTCACAACTATTTTTACATGGATACTGACTATGCAGAAAGTTCCTGCAACGATTGCTCTATTCTTCACGAGTCTAAATATACCATTTTGGGGAGTAGCTATATTGTTTGATATCCTGATTCTCATAATAGGTACTTTTATAGACGTAAGTCCTGCTATCATGCTGCTTACACCTATTATGTTGCCTGTAATGAGAGCTTTTGGTTTTTCACCATTGCAATTTGGCGCAATGATGATAACCGGTCTTGCTATAGGTCTCGTGACTCCGCCGGTTGGAATGTGCTTGAATGCATGCAGTAAAATCAACAAAATGACTGTAATTGATATATTTAGGGGAGCAGTCCCATATATCATATGCAATATATTTGTTCTTATTGCGGTTAGTTTGTGGCCTGCACTTTCTACATGGTTACCTGTGGTTATGGGATATTCTATGTAGATTGTGTTGAATTTATATTTTGGATTTATATTGTCGTAGAGGCGTTGCACATAATGTCCCTACGATTTTTTTCGTACCTGATAATCGAAATTTACTATCTTATTTAACTTTTATTTAACTTTTAAAAAAAAATTTATTGCATAAATGCATTATCCATGGTATAATATGTTTCACGATATGTGCCGTAATTTTTTTTGTTGAATAATCATATCATAAAAATGCATATTTAAAAAAAACGGAGAAAAAATGTTAGGTATAATTGGCGCTATGCGTGAAGAAATCGAAGAATTAAAGCTTGATATCATTGATTTAGAAATAAAATCAATTGGTAGTTTGATTTTTTATTTTGGGAAATTATTCAATAAAAATGTAGTTTTATCCCAATGTGGGATTGGAAAAGTCAACGCTGGTATTGTGTCGACACTTATGATTTCATTATTTGACACAAATACTATAATTTTTACCGGAGTTGCGGGAGCCATTGATAAAAGACTTAATATTGGGGATATTGTAATTGGTACATACCTGATTGAGCATGATTTTGATGTGACCTCATTCGGAGGTAAGCCCGGAGAGATTCCACGTATGGATACTTGGAAATTTCCTTCTGACAAAAATTTAGTCGAATTATCTTATGAAATTGCAAAAAAAACTTTTGATGATATAAATATTTTTAAGGGAATAATATTAAGTGGTGATGAGTTTGTCTCTTCACCCGATAAAATAAAATGGTTAAAAGATACTTTTGACGGCATGTGTACAGAAATGGAAGGTGCCGCAGTCGCTCATGTTTGTCATGTGCTCAAGACACCTTGTTTAATCATAAGATCAATATCAGATAAGGCAGATGGCAATGCCCACGTTGATTTTAAAGAATTCTTAAATATGTCTTCTAAAAAATCTAAAATTTTAGTTTCAAAAATTATTGAAAATCTATAATGTTTTAAGGTGTATAAAATGAAAAACGCTTTGGGTAAACCAGAACAAATAGAACAAATAGAACAAACAGATAAAACTAAGGAACTAACAGAAGAACTATTAGAAGAGCTCTATTCATACTCTATGCATGGAATCAAACTAGGGCTGGAAAATATAAAAAAAATATGTATCGAATTGGGGAATCCCCAAAATAATTATAGAATAATACATATCGCTGGAACCAATGGCAAAGGTTCTACGACAGCTACTATAGATACTGTACTGAGGGAAGCAGGATACAAAGTGGGAAGGTATATATCACCTCATATACTCGCATTTAATGAGAGAATTTCTGCAAATGGAAAATACATAAACAATAAAGATTTGGCAAAATATTATGATATAACAAAAAAAGCTATAGAAAGAGCCCAAGTAAAACCTACCTTTTTTGAAGTTACGACAGCTCTAATGTTCAAATATTTTTCTGATTTGGGTTTGGATTTTGTTATACTGGAAACCGGTATGGGCGGTAGATTTGATGCTACTAATATCGCAAAAGATGAAATATGCGTAGTTACCAACGTTTCATTGGAACATACAGAATATTTGGGGAGCACAATCTACGACATCTCCAAAGAAAAAGCAGGCATCATAAAAGACTGCAAAAAAATCGTAATCGGTGATAATAATCCAGATTTTATAAAAGCAATAGAAGAAAATCGTTCAAAGGATTCATTCGTAATAAACGTATTAGAAAAATATATAAATGCTTCTTACTCTTTGGATTTTGAGAATTTTAATTTAAAAATAGATATTGACGATAATGAATATAATTTTTCTTTATTTGGCGATTACCAATTTAAAAATTTTTTATGTGCATATGAAGTATTAAAGCTCTTAAATATAGATGAAAATATTATAAAAAGTGGAATATCAAAGGTTTCATGGGAATGTAGATTTGAAATATTTAATAAAAACCCTCTTGTCATTCTAGATGGAGCACATAATGAAGCCGGTATTATTGAGCTTGCTAAAATAATAAAAAAAGGTTTTTCAAAGGATGAGATCGTAATCATAACGTCCATCTTAAAAGATAAAAACATTGAAAAAATGATAAAAATATTAGAAGAATTAAGTGATAATATAATTTTTACTTCTATTCCCGACAATCCTCGAGGACAAATGGGAGAAGATATAGCCAAATTTTTATCTGATAAAAATAAAGGAAAAGTAGAAAATGATATAATATCTGCTTATGAGGTCGCTCTTAAAATTAATAAAAGAGTCATTTTAATCTGTGGTTCTTTCTATCTTTTAAGTGAATTCAAAGAAAAATATAACTAATTTTACAAAAATAAAATAAACGGGGTGAAAAATGAAGACAACCGACGATATTTCTTCTTTGCTTGATAAAAAAAATAATTCAAGAAAAAAGAAAAAAAACAGATTGTTTTTTACTATGAAATTTTTAATTCTTATAGTGTTTTTTGTAGTCGAATTTTTCATCTTCAAGAATTTTAAGGAAAGGGAAAAATCTCTCTGTAATAATCAAGACGTCTTTAGCGAAACGATAACCTCCTCTTTCAAAAAAAGAGAAAATGATTTTTATAAAGATGATCAATACGTAAATGAATTTAAATCAAGAAATAGCGCCGCACCTGCTATTGCTTCAGGCGCCATTGAAAGAGGTGATATGATTGAGTAATAAAGCTACTTCTGAAAAAATCCCTTTGAAAATGAGTGACCTAATCGCACAATTACAATTAGAAGTTTTAAATCCGGGTAATTTGGATAGAATCATAGATTCGCCTAATATATATCAAATAGGTTATGAGTTAATCGGATTTTTTGATTATAATAAATGTGAACTGAAAGATTCTATTCACATATGTGGCAGAAAAGAATTAATGTATATGAAAACTTTGTCGAAAGAAAAACTAGAAAACCTTTTGGCAAAGTATTTTTCTTTTAAATTTCCCGCACTTGTAATTACTTGGAATGACCCATTTCAATATGAATTAGTCAAATTAGCAAAAGAATATAATATCACACTTCTAAAAAGTGAAAAAGGAACTCCGGTTACAATAAGAGAATTAAAATTTTTCCTCTCAAGTAAACTTGTAGACGAAATAATCATAACTGACCATATTTTCCTAGAAATATTCGGATTGGGAGTTCTTGTTACTGGATATGAAGATGCTAAAATCGGAGTTACAATCGAACTTTTGGAAAGAGGCCACAGGATAATTACAGATGACAATATAATCGTTCGAAGACTGGCAGAAAATTATTTAGAGGGTTATAATAGATTGGACAAAAGTCTTAAGGATAGCCGGTTTTTCTTAAATAATAAAAAAGACAGGAATAAAATTGATATTACTACACAATTTGGTATAAGATCTACCAGAACAAAAAAGAAAATTGACCTGTTGATAGTATTAGAGGAATGGAATGAAAAGAAATTTTATGATAGATTGGGATTAGATGAAGTATATGAAGAAATACTTGGTGAAAAAGTTCCAAAAATAATTTTACCTGTCAGACGTGGTCGTAATTTGGCGGTAATATTAGAAGCTGCTGCAATGAATACCAGGTTTAAAAAAATGGGTAATAATTCGGCAGAATTCTTTGTAGCAGAAGCTAAAAAGATAATAGATGAGAATAAGAAAAATAAAGAAGAAAACAACAAAGAGGACAACAGAATGGAAAAAAAAGGATTAATTGTACGAATATTAAAAAATGAATTTGGCCTAAAAGTTTTGCATGGAGCAGAATTATTAGATACAACTTTCATAAATACTACTACAATACATAGACCGGCTCTAGCTTTATCAGGTTTTTTTGATATGTATAACGACCCTAAAAATATATGCATTCAAATCTTATCCAATGATGAATTTAAGTTTTTAGAATCTCTGCCCCTTGAATTACGAATGAAAAACCTTGATAAATATTTAAGTTATAAATTCCCAATGTTTGTTTTGACTACAGATACTGATATCCCCGGATATTTCTTCAATTTGATAAAAGAAAGAAATTTTATTTTATGCAGGAGTCCATATAAAAAATCTTCCCAAGTCATTGCAAATTTTAACGGATACTTAGAAACTTACTTTGGCCCAAGTATCTCCATTCATGGAGTATTACTCGAACTATATGGATTCGGCGTATTAATAACCGGTAAAAGTGAGATAGGTAAAAGTGAGACCGCACTTGAATTAATACATAGAGGACATAGACTGGTTGCTGATGATTTTGTGAAATTTTCAAAAGATGCAAGGGGATATATCATTGGTAAAGCAGCTCGTTTACCATATTTTATGGAAATAAGAGGTCTCGGTATCATTGATATAAAATCTCTGTATGGACTCGGCGCAGTAAGGATAAATAAGAGGTTGGATCTAGTAATAGAATTGAAAGATCAAAAAAGTGAAGATTACTTGACTTCTGTACATTATGAAAGTGCTACTTTTGAAATTTTTGATAAAAAAATACCAAAAATAGTTTTATATATTTCTTCTGGTAGAAATGCCGCTGCCATGGCAGAAATTGCGGTAATGAATGTGATGGCAAGAGCTCTTGGGCATGACCCAGATCAATTATACGAAGAAGGAATGAAGAGAATCACAGAGGAGGAAAAAAGGCTCATTGATGAGAATTAAAAATAATATGAAAATTTTTGATGATGTTTTAAAAAAAATAAAAGAAAGTGAAAATATAATAATAACATCCCATGTAAATCCGGATGGTGATGCAATAGGTGCAAGTTTGGGATTATTATTGGGACTAGAAAAATTATTTTCAGATTTAAATACAACTAAACATATGAGAATTGTTCTGCAAGATAAATATCCGGACACGACAAATTTTCTAAAATATATCAATAAAATAGAAATATATGATGAAAATAATAAAAATTATAATTGTGATTTGATTATATTCGTGGATAGTGCCGATATCAAACGTACCGGCAAAATAGCAAATTTGGCCAAAAATGTATTCACCATTAACTTTGACCATCATATAACTAATCCTTCATTTGCAAATTTAAACTATATAAAAGATATTTCCTCTACGAGCGAAATTATTTTCAAATTTTTAAATTTTTCTGAAATAGAAATTGATAAAGATATAGCTGAATGTCTATATACAGGACTTATAAATGATACCGGGAATTTTTCCCATGATAATGTGACTAAAGATACATTTTATATGGCCGGAAAATTAATCGAGGCCGGAGTCAACAATTCCAAAATTGTATCGAAGTTTTTGAAAAATAAATCCTATGCCGCTATAAAATTAATCGGAGAATCTTTATTTAACATGAAGTTCTTTAAAGAAAAAAAATTGGCATATTTTTATTTACCATACGAAGAATTACAAAAGTACAATGGACGGAAGGAAGATACTGAAAATATAGTTGAAAAACTTATAGAATATAACGAAGCTAATGTTGCTCTATTTTTGAGAGAAGAGAGGGATGGGGTCATAAAGGGAAGTATGCGAAGTAAAATAGATAATATTGATGTAAGTCAGATCTCAGGTATTTTTGGTGGTGGTGGTCATAAAAAAGCAGCCGGATTTTCTTCATCATCAACTGAAAAAGAAATTTTAAATGAAATTTTAAAAAATTTATAAAAAATATTGATTATTATTAAAAATATAGTTGAAAATAATCTCAAAAAATAGTATCCTGTATATAAGAGAATAAATTAGAATATTTTATAAATAAAGCTTGGAGGCTCAGAATGGAAATTGTTTTTATAAAACCTACCCGAATTGAAGATTGTGCTAAGTGTCTTCCAGAAATTAAAGGAAATAAAATTTTACATATAAATCTATGTGCAGTAGAATATGATAAGGCCGAAAGAATAATGGATTATATCAGTGGTGCTATATTTATGCAAGAAGGTCAAATAGTCAATCCTGCAGAAAATATATACTGTACTATTCCAAAAGGAACGCAATTCTCTACTCTTGCGACCACTGACGAAGAAACTGAAATTATATTGGAAAAATAATTAATTAAAATTATATTTCTATGCCCCGCTTGGACGGGGCATAGCTTTAATAAGGGGTTAGAATGGAAAATAATGAACTTTTGTTAAATTCTGAAAGTATGGATTTAAATATGTCAAAAACTAAATCAGATGAATCAGAAAGAAATAAAAGAAAAAGCATACGAAAAAAAATAATCCTTGCCATATTATTTTTTCTTGTGGTTGTGAGCATTATAAATATGTATAGCACTTGTATATACAATGGAAATTCTTATTTCAGTAATCCTATAAGAAATCATATTTCATTTTTAAGTGTTTCTGTTCTGGCATTTATAATATGTGCCAATATTAATTATATGACATATAACAACAGCAAATTTAACGGTCTACTTCTCCTGGGCACTGTAGGTGCATTTTCACTCATGTTATTTGGATCGAAATTTTTACCCAAATATATACCGGTTATAAATGGAACTACCGGATGGATAAGATTTGGCTCATTCGGACTTCAACCTTCGGAATTTTTAAAGTTACCATTTATTATTATAATTGCACATTTACTCTCAAAATGTGAAGAAAAGAAAAGAGAAAATTTTAGTATAATTTTTTATGTTATTCCGATTTTTACAATATTTGCTATATTTATACACTTTCAAAATGATTTGGGGACTCTGGTACATTATTTAGTAATATTATGCTTTATGTTATTTTTTACCAGAATAGATATGAAAATCATTGTATTTTCAATATGTAGCGTTTTTGCTATTTTCTTTGGTTTGTTATATTATATATACTCCAAAGGAGAACAAAATCTAGATAGCTACAAATTAAAAAGAATATCGGTCTTTATGAATGGTCTCTTAAAAAATGAATATGGTGATGGGATAGGGTATCAGATTGGGCAATCTATCTTAGCCTTTGGAAATGGTGGTTTCCTTGGCAAAGGATACGCCAACGGAACTCAGAAATATAGCTACCTTCCTGAAATAAGAACCGATTTTATACTGGCAACAGTGGGAGAAGAATTCGGTTTTGTAGGTATTTTTGTGATATTGATTCTTTTTTTACTTCTATTCAATCTGGCAAAAAATACTGCTATGGACACCAATAATTATTTCGGGAAATATTTGGCTATCGGTATTAGCGGATTTGTAATAACGCAGATGATAATTAATCTCTACGTTGTAATTGGCATTCTCCCGGTTTTGGGAGTTCCTATGCCGATATTAAGTTATGGTGGGACATCTATATTTACGATTTTTTTGAGTCTTGGTATTCTTACCAATATGAATTTTAATAATTAAAACAACTGATTTTTATTTATATACCGGTTTTATGGGGGAAATATGAACAATAACAAAAAATATATATCAACAGACACCTTATCAATGGAAGAACTTATAAAAAAAATAAATGAATATACAAGATTATCGAGAGAACGTCAACTCACTATAGAGGAGCGCAAAGATAGAGAAGCATTAAGAAGAATTTATGTGGAACGTTTTAAATCTCAAGTAAGAAATCATTTGGATTCAATAAAATTTGTCGAGGAAAATGAAAAAATAATAATAAATTAAAAATAATAAATTAACGGAGGATACAAAATTATGAAAACTGTATTAGTAAAGTCTATTTTTAGGAATATAGACCAATATTTAGACAAAGATGTAGAATTATCAGGCTGGGTAAAAAAAATAAGAGTTCAGAAAAATTTTGGTTTTATTGAATTAAATGATGGTAGTTTCTTTAAAGGAATACAAATAGTATTTGAAAATACCTTGCCAAATTTCGACGAAATCGCACATTTATCTATCATATCTTCTATCACGGTCCTTGGGAAACTTGTAAAATCTCAAGGAGCTGGACAAGAAATAGAAATACATGCAACTGAAATAAAAATTTATCAAAAAGCGGATCTTGATTATCCATTACAAAATAAAAGACATACATTCGAATTCTTACGTTCTATTGCTCATTTAAGACCAAGAACTAATACTTTTTCCGCAGTGTTCAGAGTTCGTTCTGTGGTAGCCTACGCTATCCACAAATTTTTCCAAGAAAGAGGATTTGTATATGTACATACGCCAATAATTACCGGTTCTGACTGTGAAGGTGCCGGAGAAATGTTTAGGGTAACCACATTGGATTTGGAAAACGTACCTAAAACGGAGGATGGACAAGTAAATTTAAAAGAAGATTTTTTTGGAAAAGAAACTAATCTTACTGTAAGTGGTCAATTAAACGTAGAAACTTTTTGTGCGTCTTTTAGGGACGTATATACTTTCGGTCCTACATTTAGAGCCGAGAATTCAAATACTGCTCGTCATGCCTCAGAATTCTGGATGATAGAGCCCGAAATAGCCTTTGGCGAGCTGGAAGATAACATGGATTTGGCAGAAAGCATGGTCAAATTCATAATTAAATACACTATAGAACAATGCCCTGAAGAGATTTCATTTTTTAATGAATTTATAGAAAAAGGATTAATAGATAAATTAAATAATGTATTGGAAAATGAATTCGCACGAATTACATATACAGAAGCTATAGATATATTATTAAAATCCGGCAAAAAATTTGATTTTCCTGTTGAGTGGGGAATTGATTTGCAAAGTGAACATGAAAGATTTTTAGCTGAAGAACATTTTAAAAAACCTGTATTTTTAATAAATTATCCTAAAGAAATAAAAGCTTTTTATATGAAACTAAACCCTGATAAGAAAACTGTAAGAGCCATGGATCTCTTGGCACCGGGAATTGGTGAAATTATAGGTGGTTCACAAAGAGAGGACAATTTGGAATTACTTAAAGCCAGAATAGAAGAAGATGGAATGAGAACGGAAGATTATAGTTTCTATTTGGATCTAAGGAAATACGGTACTTTCCCTCATTCAGGTTATGGATTGGGCTTTGAAAGAATACTTATGTATATAACAGGAATGACTAATATTCGTGACGTTATCCCATTCCCAAGAACGCCTAAAAATGCAGATTATTAATTTTCAAACTACTGATTGTGAGGTATAAATTTGAATAAAGATATTTTAGATAATATCCAGAAGAAAATAATAAAAGAAATTATAGTGGTCGAGGGAAAAGATGATATTTCTGCCGTGAAAGCTGCTGTTGATGCAGAAGTAATAGAAGTGAACGGTTTTGCAGTAAAAAAAGAAACCACTTTGAAAAAAATTAAGGTAGCTTACGAAAACAAAGGAATCATAATTTTGACAGACCCAGATTTTGCCGGAGATAGTATCAGGAAAACATTAAATACAATTTTTCCCAATGCAAAGAATGCTTTCATAAGCAGAGAAGAAGGCACAAAGGGTGATGATATCGGAGTAGAAAATGCGACTCCCACCGCTATTATAGAAGCTTTGACCAAGGCAAGATATGAAGTATCAGATAAAAAAAACACTGATAACCTATTTGATACAATCATTCTCATGGAATATGGACTTGTAGGGTGTTCTAATTCAAGTGTTTTAAGAGCAGAAGTTGGTAAAAGACTTGGTATCGGCTATGCCAATGCCAAGCAATTTCTCTCCAGACTAAATAAATACGGAATCCAAATGAACGAATTTTTAGAAGCTATACCCTGTAGCTAAGAATGTGGTGTTTAGCATTTCGAAAATGCCTATATCTATGCAATGATAGGAGGAAACTATGAAAGCATTACCAATAGGTATAAGTGATTTTAAAGAAATGATTGAATTAGATTATTTCTATGCAGATAAAACCAATCTTATAAATGAATTGTTGACTAATAAGGCAAAGGCAACCTTATTCACAAGACCAAGAAGATTTGGTAAAACCCTCAATATGTCCATGTTCTATTATTTTTTCGATATCAAAAATGTCGAAGATAATAAAAAATTATTTAAAGGATTAAATATAGAAAAAACCGAATCCTGGAAGGCACAAGGAAAATATCCGGTAATATTTATTAGTTTTAAAGATATAAAAGCTTCTAATTGGAAGGAGTGCTATGACGATATAAAGAATTTAATGAAAGATATCTTTAAAAAAAATTCGTATATCTATGAATCCTTAGATTCTTTTGATAAAGAAGATTTTGATTTCATTAGGAAAAAATCTGAAGATGGAAATTATAAATCTTCATTAAAGTTTTTATCTGAATTATTATATAAAATTTA
>JAITPM010000110.1 GCA_031289425.1 Fusobacteriaceae bacterium | reverse complement strand
GCGATATCAACATCATTTTCAGATAATCCAAAATAATCCTCATAGTTTTTATCTAAAATTGTATCTACCATAAGATTATTAAGTCCAGAAAAAATTCCTTCCTTAGCAACTCTCATTATTCCTGTCATTACAGCAAATTGCAAATATTCATTATCTTTTAGAGCAGAACTATAAAAATTCTTAAAAAATTCTATAGCTTCATCGTAGTACTTATTTGCATATGCAGAAATTATAGGTGTATCATATTCATCTATTATGATTATAACTTTTTTATTATAATATTCATATAAAAACTGTGACAAATATTTAAATGCATTGTTTAAAAAAATTGAATCTCTATTATTTAATAGATCATCAAATATTTTTTTATTTCCCCTTGATAATTTTTCATATATATAATTTTTTTCAATTAAAATATTAAAAACAATTTTATATATTTCATTTATATTTTTATCTACAGAATTTACTTTAATATCTTTAAATGATACAAAAATAATCGGGTATTTCCCTTGTTCCACCCAAGCATCAGTCTTTTCTATATTTAATCCTTTAAATAATCTTTTATTCTCTTCTGCTGCCCTTATATCAAAAAAGTAACGTAGCATGGACATATTAAGGGTTTTACCAAATCTTCTTGGTCTTGTGAACAAAGTTACCTTTACTTTATTAATCAACAATTTATTTATTAGATTAGTTTTATCTGCATAAAAATAATCTGATTCAATCATTTCTTTAAAGTCACTTATACCTATTGGTAATGCTCTCATATATTCACCCCCATAAACAATGCTTTTTACCCTTTTCCCTTTATCTCTCTCTTTATTTTTATAAAATTATACTTTCCGCTCACTTTTCTAATCAAATGTATTATTTTATTTTTAGGAAAAATACCTATTCTCCTGATATGAAATAAATCATCTGAAATGCAAACAGCTCCGGAATCAGTGGCTATCGCATATTTATATCCAACTTCTTTTGTATATTTTTTTAACATATCAAAAATATGAATACTCACATCCCCTGCAAGTATTACAGAATTTCCGGATGATTCAAGTTTTTCTTTGATAATTTCTATATTAGAAAATAAATGTTCTTCTGCAACAATAAGTATGTTCATGATTTGAAACCCCTGTTTATTATTTTCAATCTCATCGAATATATTAATTATATAAATAATTAATATCAAAGTCAAGCAAATAAAACATCACAGGTCTATCTTAGCCCACTTATTTCCATCAAACCTTTTTTTACTTAAAACAAACCTCATCAATTGATCCGCAAATAATGCATACCATGCCCCTGTCAACCCAAATTTAAGTCCAAAACATAATACAAGTGCCAATACCGGTCTCATAAATCCTATGCTGATAAGAGATATGATAGCTACAAATTTTGTATCTCCTGCTCCTCTCAGGCATCCTAGGTAGACAGCTTGAGATGTTTGCATATGAGTTGTAAAGGCCATTATTACGATTATTATTGAGCCTGATGCTACGATATGTTCTTCCGTATTAAACGCCATTACTATATATCTTCTGAAAACTATGAATAATACAAATAATGCCGTAGATGCTATAAAGGCCATTCTTTGTCCAATATTTCCATATATGACGGCTTTATCCGGTCTCTTGGCACCCAAGCTCTGTCCCAATAGAGCTGATGACCCTATTCCGATTCCTTCTCCAAAACAAAAAGAGAAATTTGCTACATGCATACAGATCTGATGTACAGCAAAAGCTAATGTCCCCAATTTTGCGATTATTATTGCATAGGAGAAAAATCCGACTCTGATAAATACTTGTTCTATTCCCGCACTTGCGCTTATTGCAAAAAATTGTTTTAATCCTTTGAAATTCGGCTTCCATGAATATTTCAGTTTCAAATCCAAAAATTCTGTTCTATAAAATAATGATAATATGGATAAAATGCAAGCCACAAAACTTCCTATAGCGGTAGCTATCGCTGCTCCCCTTACTTCCAATCTTGGAAAAATCCATATCCCGTTTATCAAAAAATAATTTCCAATTAAATTTACCACATTTGCAGCAACATTAGTTCTCATAGAGACTTTTGTATTGCCGACTCCCCTCTGAGCAGCATTTATTGTGAGGCTTATCCCGGTAAAAAATATACTCGCCATTAAGATTTGATAATAAGCTACCGAGTCTCCTATTACTATATCCTCTGCTCCGGCCAATTTCAATATATCAGCGGCAAATATGAATCCCAATATTGATATAATAGAAGAAAGCACAAAACTTATCATTATACTTTGACGTAGAAACTTATTGGCTTCTACAATATTCCCTTCCCCTTTACGTCTAGCTACAACTGCGGTCACACCAACATTTAATGATATAATAATAGCTAGCAATAAAAATTTAGGCTGATTTGTAAGACCTACAGCAGCGATTGAATTTGCACCAAGTCCCCCCACCATCATAGTATCTACTGCTCCTACGAGGCTTACCAACACTGACTCTACGACACATGGCCATGACATTTTAATAGAACGCATATAAGCGTCTTTTGTTCTGGGGATTGTTCCAATTCTTTCATTTTTAGGAATCATTTTTTGTACTGAAAAATATGGTATGAATTTTCTAAAAACTTTTATCATAACTATCTCCTAAAAAAGCTGTGGTATGCCACAGCTTTTATAATTCACATTTCTTTCTTTATATATTCAGTTATTTCTCCTTTATTCACCCTAAAAACAATCATTTTAAAAGGATCTCCGACTATTTCATAAGAGGGATACACAAAAACAACATCATTATCCTCAAAATACAATACTGCAGTTTTAACTTTAAAATCTACTTCAGAAAATGGGATTTCTACTCCTCTTTTGTCATCTTGGAACACTTTTGATACCACTTTCATATCAGTGTATTGAGAAGTTGCTTTTTTTATATATTTTTCAATATATTCTTCAGCTTTATTTACAAAAATATCCCTAAATTCCAATAATTTCAGACTTTTCTTTGATAAATTATAACTTTCAATATAACCTATTGCATTCCCGTCACCTTGATATATATACGTATCAAGGACAATTGAAAGTATATCAAAACTATTATCTTTGATATCATATGAAATCATCGCATCCCGTTGAAGGTTTGTTTCATCTATATCGTCATCATCCATAGATACATTATCTATGACTATTCTTGCATTTTCTTGCAATGCCACATTTAAATTGGAAATATCCGCACTGGCAATATTCTCAAATTGTGGAATGGAAATATTATATTTGTAATCATCGTTTGAGCTCTGATATTCGACTTTACGTATATTTATCTGTTGACCATTATTACTTTTTTTATTATTACAAGAGATTAAAATACAGATATTAACAATTAAAAAAATTTTTTTTATCAATCCCATTTTTTCTCCTTGCACTATTATAACATTCAGCTTTTTTTATTTCCTGTATATAATAAGTTTTTATTATCAAATATCACAAAAACTTGTCATAGTCATTATTATATATTAATTCGATAAAATTAGTCATTATTTTAATAAAAGAAGAGCTTTACTTTAGAATGCAAAGCTCTCATTATATTAACATTTTTAACTATTATTTAATTATTGATGCTTCTCTTAGAGCTTTTAGCTTATTCCAATCAGTTACTATAGCTTGCTCAACTTTAAGTTGATCTTCAACTTGTTTCAATTGATCCTTATATTGATCTGCCAATTGTTTCATTTCAGCTGATAACATACTCTTTTTAGCTTCAGCAGTTATTTTATTTACTCTAGCAACTATTTGTGCTCTCATTTCTTGCAATGTTGCTAGATTTTGAGCTGCTACTTGTGCCTTAGCTTCTTCTTCGTCGAATAAATCTTGTTCTTTAGCTTCCATAACTCTCAATTCTTCTTCTAAATATTCAAATCTTTCTTCAACAGATAGATCATATTCATCAGCTATTAATACAGAACCGCCTAAAGCAGCTAATACTAGTAATCCAGTTAATAATTTTTTCATTACTATCCCCTCGCTTTATTTTTATTTAAAATGTTATTTTAATTAATTATTTATAAACTAATTATTTTTAGCTAATTATTCTTAATTAATTATTTTTAATCAATTATTTTTAAATTTTTAAACTATCTTAAGAACACTATTTTTTTGCAGGTTTTTTCTTAGTATCTTTTTCTTTTTTTTCTTTAGTTTTTGGTTCTTTTTTAACTTCTTCTTTCACTTTAGGATTTTTTATAGCTTCTATTTTGTCAAATTCTGCCAATACTTTTTCATTTACTTTTATTTGAGCATCCAATGCTTTCAATCCTTCTTCATATCTAGCAGCTAATTCAGCGTATTGTCCAGCTAATTCATTTCCTTTTTTAATTGATTTTATTTCTTTAGTTTTTGTAGAAATTTGTGCATACAAAGCTCTTTGTTTTGTTAATTCATCTTTCGCAATCCCAGCTCTATTCTTTGCATCTTGATATTTTGCTTCTTCTTGTGCCTCTAATTCTTGATATTCATATTCCAACAGATCATATTTTTCTCTTACTTCGTCAGCTGACACAGCTAATGCATTTACAACTACTAATAAAGAACCAATAAATAACAATATTTTTTTCATTTTTTCCTCCGTTTTTATTTTATTCATCAAAAATTATTATTAATTATAAAATTAATATATTATTCATACTTTTTTACTATTTCTATAATATACTATTTTTTCCAATAAATCAAGTATTATTTTGCTTTTTTTCAATTTTCGTGGATGAATTTACAACTCTATTACTTTCTGTGCCATTTCTCTGAAAGTGTCATCATGCGTCACTATTATACTCTGATCCAGGTTTTTCAATATTTCTCCTATTGATTCTGCCAAACTTTTTCTTTTTTCAATATCCAAGTTATTTGTAGGTTCGTCAAATATAGAAAACTTACTTTTTGTAAATATCGTGCTCATTGCTCCCCTTATTGAGATTGCAACTGCCACCTGTTCACCACCTGAGAGGTTTTCAAAAGATATAGATTTTTCTTTGTTATTTAAGTTTACAGGATTATTTAGACTTACAAGATATTTATTTTTTTCATCACTGAACCAATTGATATATTCTGAACGCCCTGTGATTTTTCTAAAATTCTCTGTACTCTCCAAAGCTATCTCACTCAAAATATTTTTCGTCATTTCTTTTCCCATAGATTTAATATTATCTCTAAATACAGTAGCCAAATTATGCTTTATTTCCAATTTTTTTATTCTTTTCTTAATCTCTTCTATTATTTTTAAATCCTTCTCTATTTTTTCTATTTCATCTTTCAAAGTGTTTTGTCTATTTCGGATTTGTCCAAATGTTTGCTCCAGCTCTGATATAAATAAATCTTTTTCTTTTTTATCAGTTCTATATTTCTCTATTTCTTTTTCCTTTAATTTTTCTGATAATTGATTCCTTTCGCTATTTTCATTCTCTATTTTATTCTTGATTTCTGTAATAGAATATTGTACTTTATCAAAATTGTTTTTATAATTATCCAGTTCATTGGCTTCTTTTTTATTGGAAATATAGAGAGAGTAACTCTTTTCTTTTGTTTTTAATTCTATTTCTTTGCTGTTTACCAATTTCTTTTGTATATCATATTCTTCCCCAATTTTTTTATTTTCATCCAGGTATTTCCCAATTTTTTCATATTCCTTATTTTGAGCATCTATTTCAAGATTTATTTTATTTAATTTATTATTATTTGCTACTAATTTTTTCTTTATAATCTCTATTTTGTTTGCAATATCATTCGATTCTTTCTTTAAGATTTCCAGTTTTAAATTATTAATGCCTTCATTGAGCTTTCCACTTTCCTCTATCAACTGATCTCTATCTTTTATATTGTTTTTTTCTTTATATAATGAATATTCTATTTCCTTGAGAGATATTTTTTCTGTAGCAATCTCTAACAAATGATTTTTCTTATCCAATTCATCTATATTTTTTTCATTTCTGGCTATATTATTGCTTTGTAATATAATTTTTTTATTTATATCTTCTTTTTTCAAAAGTAGGTTTTCAAATTCTCCAATTTTGATTGTCAATTTATTAATATTATCCGTATAATTTTTTCTTTTATCATCAAAAATTTTTGCTATATCTTTTCCTTCCAAATTTTTACAATTTTCATTTAAATATGGACATATCAACCCTTTCAGTTGTTCGAAAGCCTCATCATTTGCCTTCAATAAACTTTTTTCCTGCTCTCTTTGATTCGATAAATTATTTTTTTCTTTTTCTAATTGATTAAATTCTTCTAATTTTTTTTCGTAATTCTCTTTTTTTATATCTTCTATCTCTTTTGATAATTTATTTAT
>JAITPM010000094.1 GCA_031289425.1 Fusobacteriaceae bacterium | reverse complement strand
TTTTTAAATCTAAGGTATAATTATTTCCAACTTTATTTAAAATTTGTTCCCTTTTTTCAATATAATCTCTTCTATCACCATTATATAATTCCAATAATTCTATATCTAAATTTATATTCAAAAATTCTTTTGACATAAGTCGTTCATCTATAATACTGATACTTAAATCCACATACTCAAACGTCCCAGTCTCTTTCAAAAACCTTACAAATTCATAAATTTGTGTTCTATACCATTCTCTATCTCTTTCGTTTTCTACTCTACCAAAAATATAAATTCCCCCACTTACCAAGAACTGTCTATTATTTTTTTTATAATATTTCAATGTATCTAAAAATTTATGAGAGACTGCTATAGTAGATACATCTATCTTGAAAACAGGAAGAACGTTGTCCCCAAACAATTCTTTTAATTTAGGCAAATAAAAATTATTTGCATCTTCATTTAGTTCCACAATACCATATGTATCCCCAGCTTCACCTAATTCTTCTCCAAGAAAAGTTTTTTTGATATCTACTGTTCCAAAATTCTTATAGTAGCGATCATTTTTTCTAGGAGTTCCTTTGTATCTACTAGGATATATTTCTGCCTCATACCAAATATCTTTATCATCTGAACGCTTACCCATAAACCCTATCTCAAAAGGTTCACCATATTCTTTCATTAAATAGTCATATAATTTATTTCTAGCTTGTTGTTCCGTAACTTGACCACAGGATATAAATATAAATGATAATATTATTAGAATTATATATTTTATTTTAGTTTTCATGATGAACCTCCAGAATTATCTTATATCTTTTATAAAAAATATAAAAACGATTAATCCTTTCAAAAATAGATTTAGATCTGAGTGCATTTTTAGATATTTACAATTTTTATTTGATGTATTATACCACTCTATTAATTATTTGTCAAATTTTTATGGTAATTTAGTGTATTATTTATAACTTTTGTGGCAAGATATTTTTATCAATATATTCATATTTTTATATCCAAATTACCAATTCTAATTTTCAATTGGTATTTGACCTAATTTTAGTTTAATATAATCACATCTACTTAATAATCAATAATATAAAAAATTTAGTAAATTTTTATATGAAAAAATCCAGCATTTACGCTGGATTTAATATGGTCTTATTAAATTGTTGTTATGAAATTTATCTTATTTATCTATCTAATTTATAAAGCTATCATTAAAATGTGATACAAGAGAACGCAATTCTTTTTCAGTACTTCCCAGTGTATAAATATCAATTCCTGCTATTCCATTTTTACAAGCATATTCCAAGGAAATTATTTGGTCATTTTTTGAATTTGTAACTAAATAAAATCTAGACGAAGTAACATTTCTATCAGGGTTAAAATAAGTTAAAATAATTTTATTTACATATGGAGAACATCGCAATGAATTTATTATGGTATCCAATTCGGGAATCATGTCTGTTCTGAGTATCACTTCTTTTTCTAGTGGAGAACAAGATGATCTGCCAATAGGTAAATGATTCGTATCTGTAGAAATCTTAGTATAAAATTCCCCTAGAGCCGAGAGTGCATACATTTCTTTGCCGGAAATTTCTAGTTTTTCTACAAAATCCAACATCCTTGTATTTTCTTTCAGAAATTTCTCTACTTTACTAGGTTCAATATAATCTGATTTTTTAAATAGATTGAAAAAATTTTTATGTTCCCAATAATAATTATAATCTATTCTAAAAGGAAAAGGAGATATCTCTGTAACATCACTAAATTCATCAAACATAAAATATGATTTTATATGGAGCAATTGAGCCATCAGACCCACTATAAATATTTCGGCTTTATACCCGCCTACTGTACAAACACCAACATTTACTCTATTTCCTACTTTCTCATTAATAATATTATTTATTTCATCAATAAGTGCTCGTAATCCATAAACTCTAAAATCTAAGTGATTACGTTTATTTAGTTTTTGAATAATTTTTTTTTCTACAATATGAGCTAATTTATATTTTTTGACTATATTTTCGAGAACAATTCCAGCAAGTTTACCATTTTCAGAATCATGAACAACTAAAAATATTCGACCGCCAGTAAAAATATTTTTATCAATCAAATTTTTTAGAGCCACACCTTCCAGACTTATTTTTGGATCATCTAAAAAATTGACTTTTTCTTTTTCATAGTATTCTAAAATATCATCAGGGATTATTCGTTTTTTATTTGGATTAATTGCTTTATAGTTTTCGACAAGACTAGTCCCAACAGTCATAATAAGATTGTCCATAAAAACCCTCCTTTATAAATTTCTTCTATTAACCATATTATTGCATTAATAATATAAAAAGTCAATATTATATGGTAACCTAGTAAAAAAATTTATTTCCAGCCCTTATTTTTTTCATATCTTAATAATGTCTGTATATTGATTCTCTCTATATTATTAAGCGATTTGGCATTAAACCCAGATGGTGAATACCAATTTTTTGAATTAAAGTAAGTTCCATATTTTTTACTCGTAAATTTGTATCCACGCCGTGCAAATATTTCATTTCTTATCAATGCTACTTCGGCTCGTGAATATGAATTAAGGTCTGTATATTTGATATATTCTTTATCGCTCGGCAATAAATAATTACCCGTATATGTAAATACATCACTAGATTTTGTAGGATCATAATAAGTATCACTATCTATGATAGTTTTTTCTGGAGTAGGATTTTCGATTTTAGTATCAATAATTGGTTCTACAATTTTAACAACAATATTGGTATCAACATTAGTATCAATAATTGGCTCTATAATATTAGTATCAGTAGCAATAATCGGGTCTACAATTTTGATATCAGTAGAGATAGCTAAAGTAGGAGGTTTAACTGGCGATGTTGTTCCCATAACCTCTCCATAACCAATGCGATATAAATCTAAAGTTTTTTCGATTGACTTAAAATTATTTTGTAAGTTTTTAAATCTTTGACTAACATTAGTAAGGTTGGGGTCATTGGATTTTGATGCAAGATCCATTATATTGGTAACTTCAATAAAAAGGTTTAGGCAAGCAAAAACTCCAGATTTCAATTTTTGGTGTGCGCTTTTCAATTCTTCAGGTGGTGTGATATCAGCCAAATCATCAAAAGAAATTTTTAAAACAACAGTTATTTTTCTTAATGCAGCTAAGTTGCTATTTATAATCTTAGGGTCATTGGTCTCAATATTTTGGATTAAAGTTATGAATTGAGTCAGAGCATTTGCCAGATAAGTATCTATATTTTTTACTTTTCCCTTGTATATTTCTATTGCGTCAGATTCTTCGATTGCGCTATATCCATATTGATATAAATCCGTGTTTTTTACTGTGGCATAAAAATTTTTCATCAAATAATTGATGTTAGATTTAGCATCATTTGAATTCGCTGCCAGATTTAATATCGTATTTACATCAATATAAAAACCTATACTTGCAGATAAACCGTTTATTAATTCGGTATGATGTATTTTTAAATCTTCAGGTGGTTGCAAAATATATAGTTCATCATAAAACGATTTCAGACGATCTGTGATATTCTTCGATAGTTCTAAATTATTTTTAATAGTTTCTATATCAGAAGTATTGATTTTATTAATCATTGATAGACCTTGTCTAGTCAAATTGTATGTAAAAGATGAAGCTTGATTTTTTGATTTGCCTTCATATGTCAGTAGAGATAATATTTTGTCTGTATAAGATAGATTTAAAGTTTTTATTTTTTCTTTGTATATAGTAATATTTGGGATGTTTTGTATTTTATCTTTAGGAAAATTAAGAGTATTAGTAGAATTTGCTAAAGAATGTACAAACAATGTAGCATGAACGAATAATAATAACAATACTTTTTTCATATTACCTCCAGTTATGTTTTAAATTTTGATTCACAAAAAGAAACATTTAGATGTGGTTATATTTTTGCATTAATCTATCCACGTCTATGCCTGCTATAAAATCTATGACAGCATTGCCAGCTTCCTTTATCATCGCATCAACAATTTCTCTCTCTTCTTTTGGAAAATTTCCTAATACAAAATTTATTGTATCATTTTCAGTTCGTCCTATGCCGCATTTTATTCTGATAAAATCCTGCCCAATATGAGAAATTATAGATTTTAGCCCGTTATGACCACCAGAGCTACCAGTTTTTCGTATCCTTATTTTACCAATTGGCAAATCCATATCGTCATGTATAATTATTAGATCAGTATTTGGATTTAATTTATAAAAATTTACAACCTCAATAACTGAATCGCCACTGAGATTCATAAAAGCCTGAGGTTTTAAAAATAAAACTTTTTCACCATTTATATTTTTTTCACTTATCAAACCTTTAAATTTGTGTTTTTCATCATTTATATTAAAATTAATAAGTAATTTTTCGATAACTTCGAATCCTATATTGTGTCTAGTTTTTATATATTTTTCACTGGGATTTCCAAGTCCTATTACCAATTTCATCAAATTCACCTAATTTTTTAACAATTTATATTATAATGAGATTTTGCAAGTCCGCCTAGAGAAGTTTCTTTATATTCAGATTTCAAGTCTTTTCCGGTCTCACTCATAGTATGCACTACTTTATCGAAGGAAACTGTATGTTTTCCGTCAGTGAATAAGCAATATATAGCTGAATCTAGAGCTCTAGCGGCGGCGGCAGCATTTCTCTCGATACAAGGAATCTGAACGTATCCACCGATAGGGTCACATGTAAGTCCTAGATGATGCTCCAACGCCATCTCAGCAGCGTATTCTATTTGATCCAATGTACCTCCTAAAAGAAAACAAGCCATAGAAGCAGCCATTGCACAAGCGGAGCCTATCTCCGCTTGACATCCTCCTTCTGCACCTGAAATAGTGGCATTTTCTTTGATTACATTGCCTACAATACCTGCAATAGCAAGTCCTTTAAAAAGTTCCTTTTCAGGTAATTTGTAAGCTTCAGCAAGGGCATATAATAGACCGGGTATCACTCCTGATGCTCCACAAGTTGGTGCAGTCACAACTCTACCACCACTTCCGTTTTCTTCGGCAACAGCCAATGTATAAGCAAAAATTTTTCCCAAAAAACTAGTTTCACTTTCTAAATTTCTTGATTTTTTATAAAAAGAATTTGCTCTTCTTTTTAATCTTAGGCTACCCGGCAAAATGCCGGTTTTTTCAATTCCGTTTTTCACAGATAGTGACATTACATTCCATATTTCTTTCAAATATGAGAAAATCTCTTCTCCTTCATATTTAATCACAAATTCCCAATATTCTTTATTTTCATTCTCGCACCATTTTTTAATATCAGTAAAATTGTTTAATGGATATACTTTTTTTGAATTTCTTCTGGGTTCGCCCTCTTCCATAATGGTTCCACCACCGATTGAAAATACAAGCCAGCTATCCATCACATTGTTACTAGCGTCAAGAGCACAAAACTTCATACCATTAGTATGATATGGATGCACAAATTCAGGCATAAAAATGACTTCTGTGTGGGCAGGCTTTAGCGTCTCTATAATGATATAATCAGTCAGATGCCCCTTTCCTGTCAACGCAAGGGATCCATAGAGTTCCACCTTAAAATTTTTAATATTTGGATGTTTTTCTTTAAATTTTTTTGCTGCACGTTCAGGGCCAATAGTATGGGAACTAGATGGTCCGTTTCCAATCTTAAAAAGTTCTCTTAAAGAATCCATTTATTTACCTCCAATATATTTATTGTCTTATTTCACCGTTATAATTTTTTGAAATAATTTTTAAAACATTGTCGATAGTGGCATTAATTTCTTTTTCTTCCAGTGTTTTTTCTTTATTTCTTAAAACAATATCAAATGCTACCGAAATTTTATCAGCCCCAATATTTTCTCCCCGATAAATATCAAATATATCTATTTTTTCAATTAAGGAAGAAGATTTTTTGATATCTCTTACCATGTCTCCGATGACAACATTGCTGCTTACTACGATTGCTAAATCTCTAGTTACTTCGGGATATTTTACTATAGATTCAAATTTGATTCTAAGATCTACATATTTTTTTAAAACATGTAAATTAATATCAGCCACATAAGCTAATTCTCTTTTTATATCCATGTTTTCTAAAATATCTGGATGAATTTGCCCAAATGTACAGATTAAATCTTTTCCTATTTTTATATCAGCACTTTTCCCGGGATGATAATTAATATTTTTACTTCTTTCCAAAATAAATTTTTTTATTCCTAAATATGATAAAAATTTTGTAACATAACCTTTTAATTTATAAAAATCATATGGTTTTGGTTTAGAATCCCAGATAGACCTCTCACTTTTTCCTGCGACTGCTATACAGGCTCGCAATTCTTCATTTGCTAATTCTTCAGCTTTTGTAAATACCTTGGATACTTCGAAAAATCTCAAGTCAGAAAAATTTCTATTAAGATTATCACGTATGTTTCCCAAGACACTATATAATAACGAAGGTCGCATTATGGACATATCAGAGCTCAAAGGGTTCTTTATTTCGATATAATTGTTATCATTATGAAAAATTTCTATTGCCTTTTTAGAAATAAAAGAATAGTTTATAACTTCTTGGAGCCCAATATTTTTTAATATTTTTTTAGTCATGTCTGCAAAAGCTATTGTTTCATCTTTGACACCGGATTTTATATTTTCTACCGGAATCCTAGGTTCAATATTCTTAAATCCATACATCCTTATTACTTCTTCGTAGATGTCAGCCGGAATTTTTAAATCCTCTCTATATGATGGAGGTATTACAGTGATTTTTTCTTGACTGGCATTTTTTATTGCAATGCCGAGGCTTAATATGATTTTTGCAATTGTATCGTAGTTTAAATCTTTTCCTGTAAATTTATTTAATTTTTTTAAATCTATTTGTATTTCTAAAGGATTAATATTATCTATTAGACGGCTTATTTTACTTATTGGTTTGGATAAAACATCACCATTAGCAATTTCTACGATAAGTGAAGCTGCCCTTTTACCGGATTCTTCTATATTTTCTATATCTGTTCCTCTTTCATTTCTATAACTAGCATCTGTAGAAATTCCCAATTTTTTGGCGGTATATCTTATATTTTCTGGTTCGAAATAAGCTGCTTCCAAAAATATGTTTTTTGTATTATTGTCTATCTGAGTAGCTTTTCCACCAATTATTCCAGCTATAGCAATCGGTTTATCGTCATCTGCGATTACCAATTCTTCATCAATTAATACTCTGTCTATTCCGTCAAGAGTCAATATTTTTTCACCTTTTTTAGCTTTTCTTATAACAACAGTTCTATTGTCGAGCTTGTCTAGATCAAATGCATGTAAAGGTTGATTATACTCAAACATAACAAAGTTTGTAATATCAACTATATTATTTATTGGATTTGCACCCATTGCTCTTATTCTGGTCTTTAGCCATTCAGGTGATTCTTTTACAGTGACATTTTTTATTACAAATCCCATGTATTTTCTACACCTTTCGCTGTCTTCTAATTTTACATTGGCTACTGAAGTAGTGGGTGTCACTGTTTCAGTAAAAAAAATAGGAGGATATTTTAATTTTCTTTTATAATATGCAGCAATTTCTCTGGCAATACCAATATGAGATAGACAATCTGGCCTATTTGGAGTGATTTCAAGCTCAAATATAACGTCATTTATATTTGCGAATTCTCTATATTCTACACCAATAGGGGCATATTCAGGTAATATAATTATTCCGCTTTTGTCTTTGCCTGTTCCTAGTTCTGCTTCAGAACAAAGCATTCCACATGATTCAACTTCTCTTTTTATAGATTTTTTTATTTTGAAATTACCAGGCAAAACAGCACCTATCTTTGCAACAACAACCTTATCGCCAAGTTTATGATTTGGAGCACCACATACAATTTGTAAAGGTTCTTTTGTGCCAATATTTACCATAAGTACAGTGAGTTTATCCGATTTTGGATGTTTATCATGTTTTATAATTTGACCGGTAACTACATTATCCAAATCTTTTCCTAAAAATGTTATAGCTTCCACTTCCTGTCCTATCATTGTGAGAGTATCTTTTATCTCTTCTGTACTTTCTTTTATATCGACATATTGTTTCAACCAATTTAATGAGATTAACATCTTCCCTCCAGAGAATAAAAAAGTTTTTTACGATATTGTTCAAATATTTTTAAAATTATTTAAATTGCTTTAAAAATCTTACATCATTTTCAAAGAAAGCTCTTAGGTCATCGATACCATGCCTTAATACAGCTATTCTTTCCATTCCCATACCGAAAGCAAAGCCAGAATATTTATTTGGGTCATATCCTACACCTTTTAACACAATAGGATTAACCATACCACATCCCATTATCTCTACCCAACCGCTATTTTTACATAATCTACAACCTTTGCCATGGCATACAGCACATTCCACATCCATTTCTGCACTCGGTTCAGTGAAAGGGAAAAAATGTGGTCTAAACCTGACATTTGTATCACCAAAGACCTTAGTCACAAAATAAATTAAAATTCCTTTCAAATCAGCAAATGAGATATTTTCCCCTATTACAAGTCCTTCCATTTGATGAAACATGGGAGTGTGACTAATATCATAATCAGGCCTATATACTTTTCCGGGGCAAATCATTCTAAAAGGTGGTTTATGGTTCAACATATACCTAACTTGCACAGGTGAAGTCTGAGTACGGAGCACGACATCATCATCTATATAAAATGTATCTTGAATATCTCTTGATGGATGACTCTTGGGAATATTAAGGGCATCAAAATTATACATCACTTTTTCTATTTCCGGACCATCTACTACATCAAACCCCATATTAATAAAGATATCCTTTACAAGCTCTGTAGTTTCTGTGATGGGATGAAGAGTACCATTTTCAGCGCTTTCTCCGGGAAGAGTGATATCAATGGTTTCAGTTTTTAATTTTTCTTCTTTTATTTTGGCACTAATAGATAAGAATTTTTCATCTAATAAGGATTTAATATATTCTTTAGCTTCATTCAAAGCTTGTCCAATAATTGGTTTATCTTTCAGCGAAAGATTTTTCATTTCCTTGGCCAATTCTGTAAGAGTTCCTTTTTTACCTAGTATCTTAATTTTGAGTTCCTCTAAATCTTTTAATATCATGGCATTCTTGATTTTTTCTTTGTAATCGGACTTAAGAAAGTCAATCTTTGCTTTCAATTTTTCCTCCCCATAGATTAAAAAATAAGTTTTATATTGAATATATTGTTAAATGTTACTTAATACTTTCTGTAAAAATTCTATATTTGAATCATTGATATTGATTATTCCGTAATCTCCATTGACAGCGGCACCAGGATTAAATATAGTAATATTATCAAATTTTTCTAATAATTTTTTGTGAGTATGTCCGCATATGATAACGTTTGCTTGCAGTAATTTTCCTTTTTCCTTTATGGTGTCATAAGTTCTTTTTACATGATATAAATGACCATGAGTAATAAAAAACTTAAATGGATGTATATATACAAATAGTTCTTCCTTTAATTTCCCAGGAAAAAAATCACAGTTTCCAGGAACATAGAAATATCTGCTGTCAGGATATATATGAGAGAGTTCTTCGCAATCTCTAAAATAGTCTCCAGCAGAAATAACTATATCAGGTTTTTCTAGGTTATATATGTCGACAAGATTATTTAATTTTTTATGAGAATCAGATACAACTAAAATTTTCATATACTATATTTCCTTATTAACCAATAAATACCGGAGATTTACTTTTTTCTATAAGTTTTATTCCGTTTTTGCCTATTATTTTTTCAAAAAAATAACTTCTACTCAAATTCCCCATTATAAATAAATCATAAGAATCTATTTTAGTCATGATATTATCATAATTATCACTATATATGTCTTCATGACTCAATGATTTGCCTTTGTTATCCAAATAATGTTTTAGAGAATTTTCTTCCAATTTTTTATTTATTGATATGGAAGTGAAATTATTTATTTCGGGAAAAAGAGCTGTAAAATGATAACAACTTCTATTAATTTTTACGCCATCATCATTTGCTATAGCTACAGTGTCCATGTTTTTCAAAGGACGTTCACCAATGAAAATTATAGATTTATAATTTCCCTTTAGAATACTTAAAATCTTTTCACTAAAAACCTCGTTTTTACTCATTAAGAGCAAGTCACATATTTTCATTTTCTCAGTAACAATATCTGTGATAAGACCGATATCAACCAACAATTCTCCATTTATTCCCTTGATTTTAAGTAAATTTGTAATGTTTTTGATATCTGTTTTTTCAATACTTTCCCAACCTCGAAACAATACTGGAGAACGGCCACCCATTAAAAGACCTTCACCAGAAGTTGATATTACATGGTCTCTTGATATGTCGTTAATATATAATGGAATAATTTCAAAATTATATTGATTTTGAAGGAAAACAGCACTTTCTACGATATGCTCTCGCTCTACTTCATTTCCAAAGAGTAATAAAGCTTTTCTCATATTAGACCTCCGTTTATATTTTAATATTCAAGCTTAAAGCTAATGAAAAAGAAATTAGCTAGATATATAAATACTAGTAATACTATTTTACTATTATAAATTTAATTAGTCAACTGTTCCACCATCATCTTCTTCATAATCATCATCCAGATTGTCTATTGCATCATCTGAATCATTTTCTTCTAAATTATCAAATAAAGTGTTAACAGTATTTTTTCTAGGTTCTTTATTATTAGAATCCCTACTAGAGTCTTTATTGTCAAAGGAAGATGTAGAACCATCTTCAAATTTTTCATCGACTAGGTCATCTTCAGATTGTACTTTTGTAATAGATACTAATGTATCCTCATCATCAATTCTCATAATGCGAACACCTTGTGTAGCTCTACCAAACAGAGATATCTCATTGATAGGTGTTCTCATGACTACGCCATTAGATGAAATAGCCATTATTTCTTCTTTGTCTTCTACTGAGAGTACAGATACGACATTTCCTGTTTTATCATTACATTTAAGATTGATTACACCCTTTCCTGAACGTGATTGTAGTGGGTATTCATCTATTTTGGTACGTTTTCCATAGCCATGTTCTGATACTGTCAATACACAAGCATCTTCATCTTTTGTAAGAAGGGCGGAAACCACTTCGTCTCCGTATCTTATTGAGATTCCCTTTACTCCCATGGTGTCTCTTCCTGTAGAACGTACATTTTCGTCGCATTTAAATCTTATAGAATATCCAAGTTTAGTAGCTATCAATAATTGTTCTTTTTCTGCATCTTGGATTAGGCCAACATATATAATATCATCATTTTCTTTTAGTTTTATAGCCTTCAACCCACTTGTATTGATATTTTTGAAGTCAGTAAGGGCAGTTTTCTTTACAAGTCCATCCCTTGTAACAAATATAATCTCAGCTTTGGGGTCAAATTCTCTTATCTTTATTACTGAACGAATTTTTTCATCGTCTCTCAATTTTATAATATTTGCAATCAACTTTCCTCTAGCTTGTTTTGAAGATTCCGGAATTTCATACACTTTCAAATTAAATACTCTGCCTTGATTAGAAAAAATCATCAAAGTATCTAGGTTTGATGCAGATTCTATACTTTCTACAAAGTCATCTTCTATTGGGTTTTGACTAGATACACCTTTTCCACCACGTTTTTGGGCTTTGTATTTGCTTACTTCCATTCTCTTTACATACCCTTTATTAGTTAGAGTAATTATTACATTCTCATCTTTTATCAGGTCTTCTTGTGTGATTTCAAGATGAGCATCTTGAATAAGAGTTCGTCTGTCATCACCATATTTTTCTTTAAGATAGATAAGATCTTCTTTCATAATTGAATATACTCTTTCATCATTTGCTAAAATATTTCTTAATTCAGTTATATATTTCATCAATTCTTGATATTCAGACTCTATTTTTTCTCTTTCTAATCCTGTTAATCTTTGTAATCTCATATCAAGTATAGCTTTGGCTTGTGCATCAGAAAATGCAAATTCTGTTATTAGAGATGCTCTTGCTTTATTAGCATCAGCAGAACCTCTGATAATACTAATAATTTTGTCTATGTGGTCTAGAGCCAGTCTAAATCCCGCCAATATATGACATCTCTTTTCGGCTTTATCCAAGTCAAATTTAATTCTTCTTACTATAACAATAAATCTATGTTTTAGATATTCTTCAAGGATTTCTTTTAGATTTAATACTTTTGGTATATTGTTCACCAGAGCAAGCATTATAACCCCAAATGTTCCTTGCAATTCAGTATATTTATAGAGCTTATTTAAAATTAATTCCGGTTCCTCGCCTTTTTTTACTTCTATTACAACTCTTACTCCCTCTCTATTGGACTCATCCCGCAAATCAGAAATACCAGAAATTCTCTTGTCTTTTACCAGATCGGCTATTTTTTCTATTAGAGTAGCTTTATTTAGTTGATATGGAATTTCAGTTATTACAATGTTGGTTTTTCCATTTTTTAACTCCTCCATTTCTATTTTGCCTCTGACTCTTATCTTTCCTCTGCCTGTTGTATAAGCATCAATAATACCGCTAGTACCATCAATAATACCGCCGGTAGGGAAATCCGGACCTTTAATATATTTGCTAAGATCTCTTGGAGTTAATTCTCTATTATCTATCAAGGCAAGGAGTCCGTCTACGAGCTCCCCCAGATTATGAGGGGGAATATTTGTTGCCATTCCAACAGCAATTCCAATGGCGCCATTTAATAATAAATTTGGTAATTTTGCTGGTAATACCGCAGGTTCGTCTAGGGATTCATCGAAGTTCTTTCTAAAATCTACAGTGTTTTTATCAATGTCTTCTAGTAATTCTTCACTTATTCTAGCCATTCTAGCTTCTGTATACCGCATAGCAGCAGCTGAATCTCCGTCCATAGAACCAAAGTTTCCGTGGCCTTCTACGAGCATGTATCTAAAGTTAAATTCTTGTGCCATTCTTACCATTGAAAAATAAACAGCCGAATCTCCGTGAGGATGGTACTTACCTAGTACTTCTCCTACGATTCTTGCAGATTTTTTGAAAGGTTTATTATAATTCATTCCCATATCATTCATTGCGAATAAAATTCTTCGGTGTACCGGTTTTAATCCATCTCTTACATCAGGAAGAGCTCTTGCGACTATTACGCTCATAGAATAATCTAAATATGATGTTTTTAACTCGTCTTCAATATATCTATTTTGTACATTTTCAAATAACGTTGACATTTAAAATTTTCCTCCAATTTTTATTTTTATTTTGATAAATAACTAAAATTAGATGTCCAAGTTTTTTACATATTCTGCGTTTTCTTCTATAAATAATCTTCTTGGTTCTACTTTGTCTCCCATTAATTTATCAAATAACATGTCTGCTTCTCTTGCGTTATCAATAGAAACTTGGAGCAAAATTCTATTTTCAGGATCCATAGTTGTTTCCCATAATTGTTCTGGGTTCATTTCACCTAACCCCTTGTATCTTTGGAGAGTATAACCCTTTTTTTCGTTTATTGATACAGGAATTTCGGAAGAAACAGCGATAACCTCTCCATCATCATTTTCAGTAGTTATTTCTTGGTCATCTTTTACCTCTTTTGCTCCCATAGCAGAAATTGTTTCAGATAATTCTTTATCACTATAGGCGTATTGGATTTTTTTGCCAAAGGTGACTTTATATAGAGGTGGTTGTGCAATATATACATTACCATTATGTATAAGATCTACCATATGTCTGTATAAAAACGTTAAAATCAATGTTCTTATGTGAGCTCCATCTACATCGGCATCGGTCATTATAATAATTTTTCCATATCTTAATTTTGATATTTCAAACCTATCGTCTATACCTGTACCGAATACTGTTATCATAGATTTTATAGTATCGCTTTCTTTTGCCTTTGTAATGCCAGATTTTTCTACGTTTAGAATCTTACCTCTCAGAGGTAGGATTGCCTGAAAGTGTCTGTTTCTTCCCTGCTTTGCAGAACCACCTGCAGAATCTCCTTCGACTATATATACTTCACATTCATCTGGATTTTTAGATGCACAGTCAGCAAGTTTACCAGGTAGAGACCCCACTTCAAAAATGCTTTTACGTACAACTTTTCTGGCATTTTCACCAGCTATTCTAGCTTTTCTTGACAATAAAATTCTAGTGATAATTGCTTTTGCATCACTGGGATTGTCTTCCAAAAATATTTTGAGATCTTTATTTATAATACTGGAAACAATTCCTGCAACTTCAGAATTACCCAGTTTAGTTTTCGTTTGACCTTCGAACTGTGGCTGAGGAACTTTTACCGAGATTATTGCACTGGTGCCTTCCCTGATATCGGGGCCTAGAAAGTTATCTTCTTTATCTTTTAGAAAACCTAGGTCTTTTGCTATATCATTTATAACCTTTGTCAGAGATGTTCTGAATCCAGTCACATGGGTTCCACCTTCAAGGGTATGTATGTTATTTACAAAAGAATAAAGAACTTCAGCTTCAGCAACAGAATAAATAAGTGCCACCTCTACAGATACTCCATTTGATTCTCCAGACATAAATATAGGCTCTTTTATAGTCAAATCTTCTTCTTTTTTTTCAGAAATAATTTCTTTTACAAAATCTACAATTCCACCATTAAAGTTAAAGGTTTCATTTTTATTAGGTTCTTTTCTAAGATCTGAGAGATTAATGGTTAAACCTTTGTTTAAATATGCCAATTCTTTCAATCTTGCGCTTAATGTATTATAGTCAAATACCAGAGTTTCAAATATTTGGAAGTCAGGCTTAAATCTAACTATTGTTCCGGTGCCGGTTGCGTCCCCTATTACTTTCAAGGGTTCTTCAGGAACACCACGGTTATATTTTTGATACCACAATTCTCCTCCTCTTTTTACAAAGACTTCTGTCCAAAGAGAAAGGGCATTAACCACAGAAAC
>JAITPM010000093.1 GCA_031289425.1 Fusobacteriaceae bacterium | reverse complement strand
CATAAGGAACGGTAACACCATTTTCTAATGCTATCAGAACTCCTTTGTTTCTAGTTGGAATTTCTCCTTTATAAGGTTCATAGTCATAAAAAGATTGGTTTAGAATTCCGGTTCCCTTTGTATCAGTTAAAAATTCATTTCTGAAACCAATTAATCCTCTTGCAGGAATTTTAAATTCCAGCCTATTATAGCCATCTATACCTGGAATCATAGATATAAGTTCACCTTTTCGGATACCCAGTTTTTCTATAACAACACCGGTATAGTTATTGTCTACATCAATAAGAGCCATTTCTATAGGTTCTAATTTTACTCCATTTTTTTCTTTAAACAAAACTCTGGGTTTTGATACTTGAACTTCAAAACCTTCTCTTCTCATATTTTCTAATAAAATAGATAATTGTAATTCTCCTCTTCCTTTCACTACAAAGGCGTCAGTAGAATCGGTAGATTCTACTTTCATACTGACATTTGTCTGCAATTCTTTTTGAAGCCTTTCTAAAATATGTCTGGATGTAACATATTTACCATCTTTACCGGCGAAAGGAGAATCATTTACCATAAATGTCATAGCAAGTGTGGGCTCATCAATATCTATAAGAGGCAGTGCTTCGGGATTTTCTATATTCGCCAAAGTTTCACCGATATCAATATTATCAACGCCTGCGATACATACAATATCACCGGCTTCAGAGCTTTCTATTTCTATTTTTTTTAGTCCCTCATAACCATAGAGTACGGATACTTTTTCTTTTTTTATAGTTCCGTCTCTTTTTATTAATGCAATCTCTTGATTTCTTTTGATTACACCATTATGAATTCTACCTACGGCTAATCGTCCCACATAGTTGTCGTAGGCAATATTTGTAATAAGAAATTGCAAAGGTTTGGTTGCGTCTCCTTCAGGGTCATCTACATGATTTAGGATGCATTCAAAAAGTGGTGTTACCCCTGTATTTTCATCTGATAAATTGTTCTTTGCAAATCCACCTTTTCCGGAAGCATATATTACAGGAAAATCTAATTGTGCTTCATTGGCATTTAATTCTATAAATAATTCATAGACCATATATAGGACATCTTCTGGTCTGGAATTTGGCTTATCTACTTTATTTATGACAACAATTGGTCTGTGTCCTTGCTCTAGAGCCTTTTTTAATACATATTTTGTCTGGGGCATGGGTCCCTCAAATGCATCTACCAATAAAAGAACGGAATCTACCATTTTCATAATCCGTTGAACTTCCCCTCCAAAATCAGCATGACCTGGAGTGTCCACTATGTTTATTTTATAATCTTTATATTTAACAGAAGCGTTTTTGGAAAAAATAGTGATTCCACGCTCTCTCTCAATATCATTGGAGTCCATAACACAATCCACCACTTTTTCCAGTTCGTGTGTTCCAAAAGCTCCACCCTGTTTTAAAAGACAATCTACTAATGTTGTCTTTCCATGGTCAACATGGGCAATAATTGCAATGTTTTTAATTTTCATTATTTGTATCCTCTCCTAAAAATATTTATAACCCTTTAAATGATTATCGACTACTTTGCCAAATCCTAAAAAGTTATTTTTATAATAAATCTTATACATGCCGTCATCATTATTTATTATTACAGTATTTCCGTTGATAAAAAGAATAAAATCTTTTTCAAGAATTATATGGAATACTGCATAATCAAAAAAAGTTTCAACGGGCAATAGGAAACTTTGATCGTTTTCTGCATTCATTTGTTCTATTTTGTCTATAGAAAAAGAATTTTCTATAGAAATATCACCTACTTGTGTTCTTTTTAATGAGGTCATAGTAGCAAAAGTACCCAATTTTTTACCAATATCATTAATTAGCGTGCGAATATAAGTTCCTTTTGAAACTTTTGTTTTTATAAACCCGGTCAATCCATTGAATGATAAAATATCAATATATTTTATCTCTATGTCTCTCGCTTCCCTATCTATTGTTATACCATTTCTGGCCAAATGATATAATTTTTTACCATCTTGTTTTATGGCAGAAAACATAGGAGGAGTTTGCTTTATTTTCCCTATAAAAGATGCGATAGTCTCTTTCAAAGTCTCTAGATTCACATTAAAATTGTCGGATTCTTTTATGATTTTACCTTCAGTGTCTTGGGAGTCTGTTTCATATCCTAATGAAAAACCGGCTATATATTCCTTTGTATAGGCCTCTATATCTTGGGCCAATTTTGTAGATTTTCCTATACAAACAATCATGACCCCTTCAGCTAAGGGGTCCAAAGTCCCAGTATGACCTATTTTTCTTTCTTTTAAAATTTTTCTTAACTTACGAATTACATCAAAGGATGTAATTCCTATAGGTTTATTTATAATTATAATACCATCCAAAATATTAACTCCTAAAAGTTTTATAGACCTATATGTTATATCATAAATTTTCAAATAAGTAATCAATTTTTTAAGATTTTATAACATTTCTAAATCTGTCAATCAATTTTTCCTCTTTCTTAGGTGGTTCATCAGGTTTTTTAACCGGAGTTTCCACAGGTTTCTCTATAGGTTTTTCGACTTTTTTTATTGTACTAGGTCTAGTTTCAGGTTTAGTTTCAATTTTATTGCTATTAAGCAAATCTATCTTTGTATCTTTTGAGTCAACTTTTTTTATTTCTTTTTTAGGTTCTTCTTTTTTAGGTTCTTCTTTTTTAGGCTCTTCTTTTTTAGATTCTTCTTTTTTAAGTTCTTCTTTTTTAGATTCTTCTTTTGGTGGGTTTTTTTCTAAATTAGTATAATGATTAGAAGCATTCCACAATAAATATTCCTTTATTCCTATATCCGATAAGGCCTTTATTTGTTGTTGTATTTCTTCATATCCGTAGGGGATGTGATCCTTTACCCAAGTAGCTGTGAAAGCCTGAATCCATGGTCTTATACCGGCAGGAGAATCAATATTTTCATTTCTATTTATTTCATCTCTTGTACATCTGTATAATAAATTATAAGGTTCTGTATCCGGAATAGCAATACCATAGACGCCAGAAGAATAGTGGCTAGGATATATCATTGGTGATATGTAATCTACCACGTTACTTACAGCTTCCCAATGCTGACCGAGATCCATGTCATTAGGCACACTTCCTATTTGTCCAAAAACATCTGCACTTATGTAGATTCCCAAAGGTTCAAGCTCAGTTCTGGCATATTTCAAATATTTTTGGATAGCAACAGGTTTAGGTTCGTTATTAGTATTTCTATAATCTAGGTTCTTATCCAGTTTACCATCATTAGAAGCAGGAAATCTCACGTAATCAAATTGAACTTCATTGAATCCAACCCTTGCTGCTTCCTTTGCAACTGCGATATTGTATTCCCAAAGATTTCTATCGTAAGGAGATATCCAGATGACCTTATCTTTATCTGTATAAGATTTTTTAGTTGTCTTATCTAATATTGTTTTATCTGGGTTTGTAGCCGCATATTGTGGATCCTTGAAGGATACGATTCTTGCAATCGTATAGATATTATTATCTTTTAATTTTTTCATAAAGGATTCCATGTCTTTAATTTGATTATATTTATTTGCATTTTTGCTATATTTTTCCACTTCTTCCATTTTAAATAATAAATTTCCTGAATCATCCTTCACATCTATTACAAATGTATTTATATCTGTCCTTTTAGTAAGGTCAATCAATTGATCCATTTTGGAAGACAATCCTGCGGAAGACCCGCTTACATAAATCCCTCTTACAGGAATTTTTTTATTGTCAGTATATTCTTTTTTTTCTATTTCATTGAAATCAAGTTCTTTCCAGCTGTCATTAAGAAGCTCAAGGAGTGTATTTACAAGATTGTTACTTTTTATCCAACCTTCAATTTTTTTATTATTTTTTCTGTAGGATATTTTTTCCCAATTTGTAGAAGTTTCAGTCGTTTGGTCAACTGTTTTTCCGGTTTTATCTTTTATTTTTTTAACCGATTTTGTAATAACTGCTTTTTTTTCTAATAATTTTACTCGGACACCAGCGATAAGAGTGTCTGCTTCTTTTTTTGTGTTTTCAGGATTAGTAAAAACTTTTATTCCAGAAATTTTTGTAAAGTAAATATCATTAGTAGGCACTGGTGCTACAGTCGGATTTCCCGGGTTAATTACGATTTCTTCTATAGTTTTTTCAGTGGCATCAATATCGAATTTTTTATACTCAGCTATATTTTTATTGTCTATGTTATCCACAACTATATCATTTTTTAGATCGCTGGCGGTTTCATTTTCTTTATTTATATTTTCTTTGTTTGTCTCTTCTTTGTTTGTCTCTTCTTTGCTTGTCTCTTCTTTGTTTGTCTTCTCTTTGTCTATATCTTCTTTGCTTATATCTTCGTTTATATCTTCATTTTTTATTACGTCCTTTTCATTTTTAATTTTTTCATCCTTATTAGTCTTGTTCAAATTTAAATTTGAAAAAATATTAGTTATTTTATCTAATTTTTCTTGTGGAATTATTTTGCTTAAGTTAATACTCGCTAGAATAAAAACGATTAAAGCCAAAATAAAAAGAAATATACGCTTTTTAAAATAACTATTCTCTTTATTATTTTTTATATTATTATTCAAATAAATCACCCCTAGAAAAATCCTAATTATATTTTATACTATTTTAGCAAAATATTCTAGTGCAAATTTTGAGAATAAAATTTTAAAATGATTATTGCAACCAAATCATTGATATGCATCTATTCTAAGTGACATAACAATATGGAATACTTTTTCTGGAAATTTATAATTTTAAAAATAAAAATAAATTTGTTGACATAAATGATAAAAACCAGTACAATATCTGAGTATATGATTACCTTTCCCACAAAGGACCGTTGCGTTATATTTTTATATAACATTTAAAAAGCAGGAGGATATAAGCAAGTGAAAAAATATACATTTATGCAAAGAAAAGAAGACGTAGCCAGAGAATGGGTACATTATGATGCAGAAGGAAAAATATTAGGAAGACTAGCAGTTGAGATTGCTAAAAAATTAATGGGTAAGGAAAAAGTAACTTTTACTCCACATATTGATGGCGGAGATTATGTTGTTGTTACTAATGTTGCTAAGATTGCGGTTACTGGTAAAAAAATAACAGATAAGGTTTATTATAACCATTCTGGATATCCAGGAGGCCTAAGAAAAAGAACTTTGGGAATTATATTAGAAAAAAGACCTGAAGAATTGCTTTTGTTAGCTGTTAGTAGAATGCTTCCAAAGAACAAGCTAGGTAGTGCACAATTAACTAGATTAAGAGTGTTTGCTGGAGCAGAACATGATCATGAAGCACAAAATCCAAAAAAGGTAGAATTCTAAGGGGGGTAAATAACTGTGGTCGAAATTAATCAATATAGAGGAACAGGAAGAAGAAAAACTTCTGTAGCAAGAGTAATATTGGTACCAGGAAATACTGGTGTAGAAATAAACGGAAAGGAAATGGGAGAATATTTTGGTGGTAGAGAAATTCTTCACAGAATAGTTGAACAACCTTTAGTATTGACAGAAACTTTGAACAAATATAAGGTTAAAGTCAAAGTAAGTGGTGGAGGGAATTCAGGACAAGCAGGAGCTATAAGACATGGTATAGCAAGAGCGCTTCTTATGACTGATGAAACTTTAAAACCTGCATTGAGAGAAGCCGGATTTCTTACAAGAGATTCAAGAATGGTAGAAAGAAAAAAATATGGTAAAAAGAAATCTAGAAGAAGTCCTCAATTTTCAAAACGTTAGAATATTATATGTATATATATATCAAATCCCGAAAGATGGTGTCTTTCGGGATTTTTATGTTTTTTGAAATAGATAAAATGAAGTAAAAGCATTATCCAATACAAACAACTAGCAGAGATAATAATTTTTAAACTTATAAAAAAATTCCTGCCAAAATTTTGTACTATTAAAAATATAAATTTTCTGTAAAAAATATTGATATTATGGTATAATAATCTGAATGCAAAAAATTATGTTATTGAATGTGATTTGTATTATTTTTTTATATTTAAAGAATTAATTGAAACAAATTATAAAAAAGGTGGTTATATAAATGTTTAAAGATTATTACATTATAGTATTTGCAATTATACTTGCCACAACATATTTGATTAAATTATTATTTTCTAATAACGGAAAATTTAATGATGATGAATACGATTCTAAAGAATCTAATTATGAAAAAATAAAAACTATTTATGAAGATGCAATAGAAAATGATGTACATAAAGTAAAAAATAATTTACTAAGTAATGATATTCTGGAAAATAGTAAAATTGATAATAATATAATAAAAAATATTGAAGTAGATAACAATGAAAATGAAAGTAATACAATAGAGAATAATGTAGTAGAGAATGATTTGATAGAAAAAAATGAAATAGAAAACGATGTAGTAGAGAAAGATATAATAGAAAATAATATTACAGAAAACACCCCAGTAGAAAAAGAAGAAAATAAAGAAGAAAAAAATAAAGAAGAAGAAGATATAAAAAATGATGTAATAGAGAAAGTTACAATAGAAAGTAATGTTGTAGAAGGTACAATATTAGAAAAAGTGGAAATAGAAAACAATTTGGAAGTAGGGAAAAATGAAGTAGGGGAAAATGAAGTAGAAGAAAATGAAGTAGAAGAAAATGAAGTAGAAGAAAATAAAAAAGAAGAAGATGATATAAAAAATGATGTAATAGAGAAAGATACAACAGAAAATAATGTGATAGAGAATACTGCAATAGAAAAAGTTGAAATAGAGAACAACGAAATAAAAAACGATATAGCAGAGAAAGATATAATAGAAAAAAATGAAATAGAGAACAATGAAAAGGAAAACGATACAATAAGGAAGGATGAAATAGAAAAGAGTATAACAGAAAATATAGTAGTAGACAAAGAAGAAATAGAGAAAACAGAAGGAGAAGAAATAGAAGAAGAGAAAACAGAAGAAGAAATAAATAAAAAAGAAGAAATAGAGAAAAAAGAGGAAATAGAGAAAAAAGAAACAATAAAAGTAGAAGTAAATTTAAAAAATGATAGAAATAATGATATATATATAGAATATTATGATAACAAACAAATAAAGAAGATAAAATATTTAAAAAATGGTAAAAAGAATGGTGAATATCAAGCTTTTTACAAAAATGGAAAAATAAAAACAATAGGAATTTATATAGATGACAAACTAAATAGAAAGTTTGAACATTATTATAAAAATGGAAATTTAAAAATTGAAGGTCATCATAAAGATGGTGTAAGAGAAAAAGAATTTAAGTATTATTTTGATAATGGAAAAATAAAACTAAAAATCAATTTTGTAAATGGAAAAAAAGACGGGGAATATAACAAATATTATGAAAATGGAAAAATAAAAGAAGAATTAAACTATAAAAATGATCTATTGAATGGAAAAAATATAAAATATTATGAAAATGGGAAAATAAAAGAAGAAAGTATTTATACCAATGGAATACTTAATGGAGAATACAAAGAATATCATATTAATGGTAGGATGAAACTGTGGAGTAATTACAAAAATGGATTATTTATAGGAAAATATACAGCATATTATGATACATGGAGAATGGAAAAAGAATGTACTTATAAAAATGGAAAATTAAATGGAAAATACAAAGAATACTATGAAAGAGGAACTACAAAAAAGGAAGCCAATTATAAAGATGGAGAATTAGTTAATGGGATCAAAGAGTACGACGAAGAAGGACAATTAAAAATAAAACAATAAAACAATAAAACAATAAAATAAATAATAAACAAAATTAAATCCAAAGATTTTTATAAAAAAATAATGCAAAAATACTAAAACGAAGTATAGTTTTATAGCTAAATAGGAGTAAAAATCATGAATGAAGTTAAATATAAAATTGGGATTGACATTGGTGGAACAAATATAAAGATGGGTGTTGTGAATGATAAAAATGAAATCATAGCAAAAAAATCTATAAAAACAGATGTAAAATTGGGCTATATAAAAATAATTAAAAATATGGCAAATGCAATAAAGGAACTGCTTTATTTACATAAAATTGATTTAAATAATTGCATATCTATAGGAATAGGATGCCCAGGAACGGTAAATTTTAAAACGGGAGAAATTCTATTTGCCGCAAATCTGCTGTGGGAAGGAGTTCCGTTGGCAGAAGAATTAAAAAAAAATATAGATTTACCTATAAAGGTTTCAAATGATGCTAATTGCGCTGCATTGGGAGAAGCTATCGCAGGAGGGGCAAAGGGAGTACACAATATGGTTCTCATAACATTGGGAACCGGAGTAGGCGGCGGGGTTATAATAGATGGGAAGATATATGAGGGTGGTTCTCCAGGTGGGGTAGAGCTCGGTCATACGGTACTTGTAGTAGATGGAGAGCAATGTACTTGTGGCAGAAAGGGATGCTTTGAAGCTTATGCATCTGCTACAGCACTGATAAGAGATACAAAAAGGGCGGCAGAAAAAAATCCGAATTCTTTAATAAATGAATTATGTTCTAAAAATCTCAGCAAAATAAATGGACTGACTCCTTTTGAAGCTGCCAGACTCGGAGATGAAGAAGGAATAGCAATTATAGATAGGTATATAATGCATTTGGCAGAGGGAATCATAGATATAGTCAATATATTTAGACCGGAAAAAATATTATTATCCGGAGGGATAGCAAATCAAGGTGACGCATTAATAGAACCTCTCAAAAAATATGTGAAGAAATATACTTTTGCTGGTGATAAAATACACGTTGCCGATATCAAACAGGCAACATTGGGTAATGATGCAGGAATCATTGGAGCTGCAAATTTATAAATATGGGCGATTTTTTTGATAAAAAATAATAAATTTGATTTTTTAGAAAAAATATGCTAAAATATCATTAAGAATTTATGTGTGATGTGTAGGGAGCGATTAAATCGCTCCCTAATTTGATAATTTTTCACTGGAAAGTGAAAAAGATTGTATTTAAATGAGGTGATAGAAAACAAAATGAAAAAAATTAGTAAGACGTACCAAGAAAAAGAAAATGAAGTAATTCTGAAAAAAATTACGGATATAGCATTTCTTGCAGCAGAGAATCTTAAAATGCATTTAGTTGATGTAGAATATCTGCAAGACGGAGGATATTGGTATGTAAGAGTTTATGTAGAATATTTGGACAGGGATATTTCATTGGAAGATTGTGCTCTGTTAAGTGGCAAAATAGAAGATGATATTGACAAAATCATAGACAAAAATTTTTTCTTGGAAGTTTCATCACCAGGGTTAGAAAGACCACTAAAAAAATTAGAAGATTTTATAAGATTCCAGGGGGAAAAAATTAAGGTATCTCTGAAACATAAAGTGAATGAAGTAAAATCATATGAGGGGAAAATAATATCATGTGATGAGGAAAATCTTATTTTAGATATTGGAAAAGAACAAGTAACAATAGAAATCGGTGAAATAAAGAGAGCAAATTTAATATTTGATTTTAATGATGTTTAGAAATATATATTGCTTTTAGGAGGTATAGAAAAATAAAATGAAGAGTAAAGATGGAAAGATTTTTTTAGAGGCTTTAGAGGAGCTTGAAAGAGAAAAAGGTATAGACAAAGAAGTTCTTTTACAAACAGTAGAACAAGCTTTATTGGTAGCTTATAAGAAAAATCATGGAGACGAAGAAAAAATCGAAGTAGAAATAAACCGAGAGACTGGAGATGTCAAGCTCTTTGAAATAAAAACTGTTGTAAGCGAAGAGGATTTATATGATGCTGCTTTAGAAATATCTGTAGAAGATGCACAAGATCATAAAAAGAAAGCAAAACTTGGAGATATCGTAAAAATAGAAATAAATTGTGAAGACTTTAGAAGAAATGCTATACAAAATGGTAAACAAATTGTTATCCAAAAAGTCAGAGAATCAGAAAAGCAATATATTTACGATAAATTTAAAGATAAAGAATTTGATATTATAACAGGAATAATTAGAAGAATAGACGATAAGAAAAATATCTTTATAGAATTTTATGGAGCAGAAGCTATACTTACTCCGGCTGAACAATCTCCTTCTGATGCATACAAAGTGGGAGATAGAATAAAGGTATACTTGTCTGAAGTTGAAAAAACAAGTAGATTTCCTAGAATCATTATTTCAAGAAAAAGCGATGGATTGTTAAAAAAATTATTTGAATTGGAAATACCAGAGATTTCAAATGGAATAATAGAAGTAAAAGCAGTAGCAAGAGAAGCAGGCTCAAGAGCTAAGGTTGCTGTATATTCAGATGATAAAAATATCGACACAGTAGGGGCTTGTATCGGTCAAAGAGGCTTGAGAATAAAAAATATAGTAGATGAATTAAATGGTGAAAAAATTGATATTGTCAATTGGAAGGAATCTATAGAAGAGTTTGTATCTGCGGTATTAAGTCCGGCAAAAGTAAAAAGTGTCGAGGTACTGGAAGATAAAAGCACGGCTAGAGTTATAGTTGATGATTCACAACTTTCTTTGGCAATAGGAAAGAATGGACAAAATGCCAGACTTGCAGCCAAATTGACAGGCATGAGGATAGATATAAAAACGGATACTCAAGAAAAAAATGCGGCTCAAGAAAATAGAGAAGTCAAACATGCAAATGAAGAATTGAAAAATAATTCTGAAAATCAAAAGAAGGAAGAAGAAGTAATAAAAGATAGAATAATAAAAGAAAAAATAAATAAAGAAGAAATAGTTAAAGAAGAAACAATAAAAGAAGAAATAATAAAAGAAGAAATAATAAAAGAAGAAGAAATAAAAGAAGAAGAAATAAAAGAAGAAGAAATAAAAGAAGAAATAATAAAAGAAAAAATAATAAAAGAAAAAATAACGAAAGAAAAAAAACCAAAAAAAGAGGCGAAAAAAAAGAACGGTGAATAATGATAATTTTCCTGAAAGAACCTGTTTAATATGTAAAAAAAAATCATTTAAAGAAGATTTATTTAGGATGTGCCAAAAAGATTCTGTAAATTATTTCTTTGATAAAAATCAAATATTTCAAGCAAGAGGCTATTATATTTGTAAAGACCATAATTGTCTTAAAAAATTGGCATCACATAATAAAATAAAAATTTCTCCGGATGATTTGATAAAAATGTTAAATTGCTTGAAGAAAGTAGAAAAAAATTATTTAAATATTTTAAAACCAATGAAATATTCAAAATATTTATCTTTCGGAGTAAATATGGTTTTGGAAGATATAGAAAAAATTTATTTTATAATAATAGCACAGGATATTGCTTCAAACCCTGAAAAGAGAATTCTAGAAAAAATAAATGAATATGGAATAAAGCACATATATTACAGTACAAAATCTCAACTTGGAGACATTTTTGGAAAAGAAGAAGTAAATGTAGTTGGAATTAAAAATAAAAGAATAGCAAGAGGGTTTATAGATTAAATTAGAAGAGGTGACTATGAAAAAAGTTAAAGTATATGAATTAGCGAAGCAATATAATATGAGTAGTAGAGAATTAATAAGTTTATTGAGAGAAGAATTTCAATTGGAATTTTCATCACATCTCTCCGGAATTGAAGAATCAGACGTAGAAAAAATAAAACAAACTTTAAATAACCTTAATAATTCCAATAAATCTAAAACTAATGGGAAAGTAGAAAATATTGGAGAAAATAAAAATCAAATAATATCGGAAAAAGAAAAAAATAGAGAAGAAAGAAATAGAGAAGAAAAAAATAGAGAAGAAAAAAATAAAGATGGAAAAATAGAAAAAGAAGAAAGAGAAGAAGAAAGAGAAGAAGAAAGAATAAAAGAAGAAAGAATAAAAGAAGAAAGAATAAAAGAAGAAAAAATAAAAGAAGAAAAAATAAAAGAAAAAGGAACAATAGAAAAAAGTTTAGAAATAAACAAAGAAAAGCAATTAGGAGAGAATGAAATCAAATCAGACAAAGAGAATAACATAGAAAAAAATAGAGAAAAAGAAACTGAAATAGATTCTGAAAAAGATGTTAATAAAAAATTAAAATTTGATAAAGGAAAGTCGCAAAAAGAAGGAAAAGAAAATAGTTTTGTCGAAAAAGGAAAGTTAAAAAAACGAGCTAAAGATAAATGGGATGAAGGAGAAGAAAACTTTACAGATAATTTAGTTTTTGGAGACCCAAATGAAAAAGATGAAACAGAAGTTGCTTTTGAAAATATTTCCTCAAAGGTTCCTTTCAGTGTAGGTAAAAAAGAAAAGAACAGAAAGAAAAAAGGTAAAAGAAGCGACTTTACAATGAAAACTGCAAGTACCAATGCAACCGAAATAATAGAAGAAGATGGGATAAAGCTTATCAAGATCAGAGGGGAAATAACATTGGGGGAATTTGCAGAAAAAATAGGTGTGAGTTCAGGAGATTTAATAAAAAAGTTATTTTTAAAGGGACAAATGTTAACTATAAATAGCCCTGTTTCTATTGAATTAGCTGCTGAACTAGGCGAAAAATATAATGTGCTCGTAGAACAAGAAGAAGAACAAGTATTAGAATTTGGTGAAAAATTTGATCTTGAAATAGATGATAAGAAAGAAGACCTGGAGGAGAGGCCTCCGATAATAACAATAATGGGACATGTCGATCATGGGAAAACATCATTATTGGATGCTATAAGATCATCTAATGTGGTAGATGGAGAAGCCGGTGGAATCACTCAAAAAATAGGTGCTTATCAAGTAATAAAAGATGGAAAATCAATAACTTTTGTAGATACACCAGGACATGAAGCCTTTACAGATATGAGAGCCAGAGGAGCTCAAGTGACAGATATTGCTATATTGGTAGTGGCAGCAGATGACGGTGTTATGCCTCAGACTGTAGAAGCTATTTCTCATGCCAGAGCAGCTAATGTTCCGATAGTCGTAGCAGTAAATAAAATAGATAAACCGGATGCAAATCCCATGAAGGTAAAACAAGGACTTATGGAACATGGACTTGTCTCAATAGAATGGGGTGGAGATACAGAATTTGTAGAAATTTCTGCTAAAAAAAGAATGAATCTGGATAGTTTGTTGGATACAATATTAATAACAGCTGAAATATTAGAATTAAAGGCCAACCATAAAAAAAGAGCAAAGGGAGTCGTATTGGAATCACGTTTGGATACAAAAGTTGGTCCGATTGTAGATTTGATAATACAAGAAGGGCAATTAAAAATAGGAGATGTTATAGTAGCCGGAGAGGTTCACGGTAAAGTCAGGGCTCTCATAAATGATAAGGGAGAAAGAATAGATATAGTAGGAGTATCTCAGCCGGTGGAAATAATCGGATTTAATCAAGTGCCGGAAGCCGGAGAAATATTATATGTAATAAAAAATGAACAACATGCTAAAAGAATGGTAGAAGAGATGGCTAAAGAAAGAAAAATGAAGGAAACTAAGAGAAAAAATGTTTCTTTGGAATCTCTTTCGGATCAATTCGAACATGAAAATATAAAAGAGCTCAATTTAGTATTACGTGCAGATTCAAAGGGGTCTGTGGACGCTTTGCGGGAATCTTTAGAGAAATTATCTAATAATGAAGTAGTAGTGAGAATTATACAAGCTGCATCCGGTGCGATTACAGAAAGTGATGTAAAATTAGCAAGTGCTTCTAATGCTATAATAATAGGATTTCATATCAGACCTACGACAAAAGCAATAAAAGAAGCAGAATTATCCGGAGTAGAAATCAGAACATCTAATATAATCTATCATATAACAGAAGATATCGAAAAAGCATTATCGGGAATGTTAGATCCTGAGTTCAAAGAAATATATCTCGGAAGAATAGAGATAAAAAAAGTGTTTAAAGTATCAAAGGTTGGGAATATAGCAGGTTGTATCGTGGTAGACGGAAAAGTAAAAGTTTCTTGTAGTGTAAGAATATTACGTAACGGAATAATCGTATATGAGGGGAAATTATCGTCTCTAAAAAGATATAAAGATGATGTCAAAGAAGTAACTGCCGGGCAAGAATGTGGATTGGGAATAGAAAATTTTAATGACATCAAAGAAGGAGATATAGTAGAAAATTTTGAAATCGAAGAAATAAAACGTGTATTGAAATAGTATAATGATTAGAATGGAGGAACCATGAAAAGAGAAAGATTGGTGAGCATTGAAAAGGAAATAATCAGAATTGTTTCTAACCTTCTTTTATCAGAAGTAAAAAACCCTAAAATAAAAGGAATAGTTTCTGTCACAAAAGTGAATGTAACAGACGATTTGAAATTTGCTGATGTTTTTTTTAGTGTATTGAATACCAATGAAGCATCTGACCCAGAAACAGCGGAGAAAAATAAAAAAGAAATTCAAATCGGACTGGAAGAGATAAAAGGTTTTTTAAGAAAAAAAATAGCAGAAGGAATGGATTTAAGATTTATACCTGAAATAAGAGTTAAAATAGATGATTCTATGGAGTATGCATCTAAAATTAATAAACTCTTGGATGAAATAAAAGGAAAGTGATTAAATGAAATGGGAATATAATCCTTTGAATTTGAAGGAAATCTCTGAAAAGGCTCAAAAATGGGCTAAAAGTATATTGATCACGACTCTATTGATAAATAGAGAATTTAGAGATGAAAAAAATGTCAAAGAATTTATAAACCCGGAAGTTGAAAATTTTAGAGATCCATTTGAATTTGAAAAAATGGATAAAATTATAGAAATGATTTTTGAAAAAATACGAAATAATGAAAAAATATTTGTCTATGGGGATTATGATGTAGACGGAATAACTTCTACAGCGTTTTTGGTCATTGTTCTGAGAAATTTGGGTGGAAATGTAGATTATTATATACCAAAACGAACAGAAGAAAGCTATGGACTGGATAAAAAAACAATAGACTATATAAAAAAACAAAATGGTAGATTGATAATTACCGTAGATACCGGATATAATAAAATAGAAGATATAAGTTATGCAAAAGAACAAGGAGTAGAGATTATAATAACAGATCATCATAAAGCAATAAAAGATAAAGCAGATGACGAAGTATTATTATTGAACCCTAAACTTAGTGAATCATACAAATTTAAACATTTGTCCGGAGCAGGGGTAGTACTAAAACTGGCTCAGGGGATTTATAAAAAATTTGATTTACCTATAGAAAATATTTACCAATATATGGATATTGTGATGATAGGGACGGTAGCTGATGTAGTTCCTATGATATATGAAAACAGAATCATAATAAAAGAGGGATTAAAGAGATTAAGAAATACTAAAATAAAGGGATTGACATATCTTATGAGATATCTGAGATTGAATGATAAAGATATCACTACAACAGATGTGAGTTACTTTATCTCGCCTCTCATAAATTCTCTTGGTAGAATAGGAGAATCTAAGATGGGTGCGGATTTCTTTATAGAAGAAGATGATTTTACAATTTGTAATATAATAGAGGAAATGAAGAAAAATAATAAAATAAGAAGAGAATTGGAAAGACAAATTTATGAAGATGCGATTTTAAAAATTAATAAAAAGAAAACAGAAAAAATAAAAAGCGTATTCTTATACTCTAGAAAATGGCATCCCGGAGTTATTGGGGTAGTATCTTCCAGACTCAGTATAAAGTATAATGTTCCGGTTACATTAATAGCTGTAAATAATGGATGCGGAAAAGCATCTTGTAGAAGTATCAGTGGAATCAGTATCTTTAATATATTTGAAAATATGAAAAATAAACTGATACGTTTTGGCGGGCATGATTTGGCCTCGGGATTTGTCGTAGAAGAAGAAAAAATTCCTGAAATTGAAAAAGAATTTAAAGAAGTACTTGAAAATTTGGAAACAAAAGAGGATAATATAATATTGAAAATCGATACAGAATATTCTGTTGAGAATGTAAATGAAGATTTATTTAAAGAATTGGATCATATTGCACCTTTTGGTTTGGGAAACCCTAATCCTTTGTTTTGGGATAGAGGTGTGACTATTATAAACATAAAAAAATTCGGAGTAGGCGATAGACATTTTAATGGATTTATACTAAAAAACGATAAGACATATCATATGGTAGCTTTTGATTTGGGACATAAAGTAGATAAAAACACTATTGAAAATAAGAAAGTTGACATTGTATACTATCCTGAAAAAACAATGTTTAAAGGTGAAAAAATTATTCAAATTAGAGTTAAAGATATAAAAATAATAGAATGAGTAAGTAATAGTATTAATTTATAGATAATTGCATAGAGAAGTATCAGAATATGCAAATTAAAACTTAAGGAGGAACAATAAAAAATGAATCATCAAATTAAAAAACTAGAAAATTCAGCAGTAGAAGTTACTATAGCTTTGACGGGAGAGGAGGTATTTCCATTAAAAACGCAAATCTTAAATGAAATGAAGGATAAGGTGGAAATAAAAGGATTTAGAAAAGGAAAAGCCCCTTTTGAAAGGATAGAACAAGAGTATAAAGAAAAGGTAATCGGACAAGTTGTAGAAAAAATGTTGGATAAATATTATGACCAAGTCATAAAAGAAGAAGGAATAGTTCCAATAACTTATATTTCTCAATTGAAAACTGATCTTAAAGGAAGTGGGATTGATATAATATTTAACTTAGATGTATATCCTGATATCGAACTAGGAGAATACAAGGAATTGGAAGCAGAAAAGGGAACATTTGTAATGAGTGATGAAATCTTGAATAAAGAATTAGAACTGATAGTAAACAGTAAATCTCAATTAGAAAGTACAGAAAAAGATTATAAGGCTCAACTGGGAGATACAGTAGATATAGCCTTCGAAGGATTCGTTGATGGAGTACCTTTTACAGGTGGAAAAAGTGATTCCCATATATTAAAATTAGGTTCCAAGATGTTTATAGATACTTTTGAAGACCAGTTGGTGGGGTATGTATTTGGCCAAGAAGGAGAAGTAAATGTTACATTCCCTGAAAATTATCATCAAAAGGATTTGGCTAATAAACTTGCAATATTCAAAGTAAAAATAAATTCTATAAAAAAATTAAAAGTTCCGGAATTGAATGATGAATTGGCCAAAGAAATTGGATATGAAAATTTAGAAGATTTAAAAATAAAGAAAAATGATGAAATACAAAAAAGAGAAGAGAAAAAAATTGACAACGAATACCGTATAAAATTATTGGATAAAATTGCTGCGGGTAGTAAAATTGAATTACCTTTTTCTATGATTGCCAATGAAATAGGAAATAGAATAAGAGAAATGGAGCAACAATTATCTATGCAAGGGATAAAACTCGAAACATATCTGGAAATGACAGGTATGGATATCGCAAAATTGGAAAAACAAGTAGCTCCGATTGCTGCTATGAAGGTAAAATCGGATTTATTGCTAGAAAACATTGCTAAAAAAGAGGGAATAGAAACTAACGAAGAAGAAATAACTAATAGGATGACGGAGATAGCGACATACTATGGAATCAATCTCGAAAAACTACAAGAAGAAATGAATAAAAAAGGAAATATGGAAAATTTTAAAAAATCTGTGAGTGCAGAAATAATATTGGAAAAAGCAATGGATTTTGTTGTTAATTCTGCAAAAAAATAGTTTTTAAAATAGCAGGGGGGTACGCCCCCTTGTTAAAAACTTATTTAAATAAAGAAATAAACTTATAATTTTTTATATGCTAATTTGTTTATTTAAAATCTTACAAAGAAGGGGGAAATATATGTATAATCCTACAGTAATAGAAAATGATGGAAGATCCGAAAGAGCCTATGATATATATTCTAGATTGTTAAAGGATAGAATAATTTTTTTGGGGACAGAAGTTGATGACATTGTAGCCAATGCAATAGTCGCACAACTTTTGTTTTTAGAGGCGGAAGATCCTCAAAAAGATATTGTAATGTATATTAATAGTCCCGGTGGAGTGATAACTTCAGGGATGGCAATATTAGATACAATGAATTATGTAAAGCCAAATATACAAACTGTTTGTATAGGGCAGGCAGCAAGTATGGGGGCACTTTTATTGGCAGCAGGTTGTAAAGGCAAAAGATACGCCTTGGAGCACTCTAGAATTATGATTCATCAACCTTTGGGAGGTGCCAAGGGACAAGCAACAGATATTGAAATCCAAGCAAAAGAAATTATAAGAATTAAACGAGATTTATCAATTATTTTATCTGATATAACGGGAAAACCAATTGAGAAAATTATTGAAGATACTGAAAGAGATAACTTTATGTCTCCGCAAGAGGCTTTAAATTATGGATTAATTGATCAAATATTTAAGAAATAAAGGAGATAAATAAAGATGGTAAAGAAAGTGAGATGTTCATTTTGCGGTAACAGCGAAAACGAAGTTTCGAAATTATTTAGTGGAATAGACGGAGCTCTTATTTGTGATAGATGTATAGAAAGTTGTTATGATATATTGGAAATGTCAAAAGAAGAAGAATCTGGAAGTCATACTTCTGATATGTTTAAGACGAAATTGCTCACCCCAAAAGAGATGAAAAAGAAACTTGATGAATATGTTATTGGACAAGAAGAGACAAAAAAAGTATTATCAGTTGCAGTGTACAATCACTACAAAAGAATTTTACATTATGCGAAAAAAAACGGTAATGATAAAAATGACCCTGTAGAATTACAAAAATCAAATGTCTTATTAATAGGACCTACCGGTTCAGGAAAAACACTGCTAGCACAAACGTTGGCACGTACATTGAGTGTCCCTTTTGCTATAGCTGATGCTACTACTCTTACAGAGGCTGGATATGTGGGAGATGATGTGGAGAATGTCCTTGTGAGACTGCTACAAGCTGCAAATTATGATGTGGAAGCAGCTGAAAGAGGTATTATCTATATAGACGAAATAGATAAAATCGCCAGAAAATCTGAAAATCTTTCTATAACAAGAGATGTATCAGGTGAAGGTGTACAACAAGCACTATTAAAAATAATCGAAGGAACAAAATCCCAAGTGCCGCCAAAGGGTGGAAGAAAACATCCAAATCAAGACTTGATAGAAATAAATACTACTAATATTTTGTTTATAGTAGGTGGAGCATTTGAAGGATTAGAAAAAATTATTAAATCCAGAACAAACAGAAAAAATATTGGATTTGGTTCTGATGTGATTGCTAATGTAGATGAAAATATAGGACAAACGTTTTTAAAGGTATTGCCAGAAGATTTAATAAAACAAGGAATAATACCGGAATTAGTAGGAAGATTACCGATTATATCTACATTGAGTAACCTGGATGAAGAAGCTATGATACAAATTTTAACAGAACCTAAGAATTCTATTGTAAAACAATATAAGAAATTGTTTGAAATGGAAGGAGTAAAATTGGATTTTACAAAAGAAGCACTTATAAAAATTGCAAAACTAGCAATAGAGAGAAAAATTGGTGCTAGAGGATTAAGGTCTATAATTGAACAAACAATGAACGAAATCATGTACCAAGTACCATCTGAAAAAACAATAAGCAATATTATTGTCGGAGAAGATGCGGTACTTGAGTCTAAAAATGTAATTATTGAAAGGAACTAGGGAGGGAATTATGGAAAAAGCATTCTTTTTACCTACTAGAGATGTGGTGATATTTCCGGGAATTGTGACACCTATCTATGTAGGGAGAGTAAAAAGTAAAAATACATTAGATGAAGCAGTGAATAACAAAAGTAGATTGGTATTAGGTATGCAAAAGGATCCTTTAAAAGAAGGAATAAATTCTAAAAATGATATCTATGATATCGGAGTTGTTGTAAATGTACTTCAAATAGTCAAAATGCCTAATAATACTGTAAAAGTTTTGGTAGAAGCCGAGGATAGAATAGAATTCGAGACAGTAGATTTAGAAGATACTTTCTACAAAGCGTCTTATAAAGTAATAAAATGTACAAACGCCAATAGTAAAGAAACAGAAGCAGTATATAGAAAAATTATGAGTTATTTTGAAAAATATGTAACGTTAACCGGAAGAATTTCGGCTGAATTATTAGTAAATTTAAAGGGAATCAAAGATATTAATAATGCCTTTGATATTATATCATCAAATCTACCAATAGGTGCTACTGCCAAACAAACATTATTAGAAATTTTTGATATAAAGGAAAGAGGAGAAGAATTAATTAATTTATTGACTAATGAGATGGAAATAGCTTCATTAGAAAAAAAGATAGATGATAAAGTCAAAACTAAAATGAATGAATCTCAAAAGGCATATTATATTAAAGAGAAAATTGCTGTTATGAAGGAAGAACTGGGAGATTATTCGCAAGATGACGATATGTTGGATTTGTTGGAAAAATTGCAAAAAGCAAAAATACCAAAGGATGTCAAAGCCAAAATAGATGTAGAAATGAAAAAGTTGGCAAAAATGCCGCCGTATTCTGCTGAATCTACAGTATCCAGAAATTATATCGAGACTTTATTGGAACTTCCTTGGGAAAAGACAACAAAAGATATAGTAAATTTGGAAAAAGCCAATAGCATATTGGAAAGAGACCACTACGGATTGAAAGACGCCAAAGAAAGAGTCTTGGATTATTTAGCGGTCAAGAAATTAAATCCTGCCATGAAAGGAAGTATTTTATGTTTCGCAGGACCTCCGGGAGTAGGGAAGACATCTCTTGTAAAATCTATCGCCGAAGCAATGGGAAGAAAATTTGTAAGAGTATCATTAGGCGGAGTCAGAGATGAAGCTGAAATAAGAGGACATAGAAGAACCTATATTGGATCTATGCCGGGTAAAATAATAAAGGCTATGAAAGAAGCAGGGACAAAAAATCCTGTAATGCTTCTGGATGAAATAGATAAAATGGCAAATGATTATAAGGGAGATCCGGCATCTGCAATGTTGGAAGTACTGGATCCGGAACAAAATAAAACCTTTGATGATCATTATATTGATATTCCTTATGATTTATCCAAAGTATTTTTTGTAGCGACAGCTAATGATTTGAGAAATGTGAGTCAACCATTAATTGATAGAATGGAAATCATAGAATTATCATCTTATACAGAATATGAAAAATTACATATTGCTCAAAGATTTTTGATAAAACAAGCTAAAGAGGAGAATGGTCTTGAAAAACTTGACCTAGAAATTCCGGAAGCAATGATTTTAAGAATTATAAATGAATATACAAGAGAAGCAGGGGTCAGAAATCTAAAGAGAGAAATAGTAACTCTTTGCAGGAAACTGGCTAGGGACGTAGTCGAAAATAATCTTCAAAAGATTGTAATAAATGATGAGATTTTAGAAAAATATCTAGGAAAACCTAAATTTAGAATAGATAAATTGGCAGAAAAACAAGCTAAAGTAGGAAATGTAAATGGGCTAGCTTGGACAGCTGTAGGAGGAGTTACCCTAGAAGTGCAAGGTGTGGCTATACCTGGAAAAGGAGAATTGTCACTTACCGGGACTTTGGGAAATGTAATGAAGGAATCGGCACAGGTTGCTTATACATATGTCAAGGCAAATCCGCAAAAATATCCGGCTTCAGTAGATGATTTTTTCGAAAGAAATAATATACATTTACATTTTCCGGAAGGAGCAACACCGAAAGATGGCCCTTCTGCCGGAATAACTATTGCGACGACAATCATATCTGTATTGACCGGGAAAAAAGTAAAGCAAGATATAGCAATGACAGGAGAATTGACAATAACGGGAGAAGTTCTTGCAATTGGCGGAGTAAAAGAAAAAGTGATAGGGGCTCACAGAGCGGGCATTTATGAGGTAATATTGCCGGATGACAATAGAGTAGATGAAGTGGATATTCCGGAAGAAGTATCGAAAAATATGAAAATATACTTTGTAAAAACTTATGATGATGTTGAAAAATTGGTTTTTTCAAATTAGACCATCGATTGCTCTAAAGGAGAAAAAATGTTAATAAAACAGGCTGATTTTGTAAAATCAGCACTACATCCAAAAGATTATCCGGAAGAATTGAAAAATATGGAATTTGCTTTTGTGGGCAGATCCAATGTTGGTAAATCGTCATTAATAAACAGCATAACCGGAAGAAAAAAACTGGCAAAAACAAGCAAAACACCGGGTAGAACGCAGCTTATAAATTATTTTCTTATAAATAGAGAAATTTATTTTGTGGATCTTCCCGGTTATGGGTTTGCCAAAGTCTCCAAGGCTATGAAAGAAGATTGGAATAAGACTATTGCAGGTTATCTGGAGTCTAAGAGGAATAAAATGATATTTACACTTTTAGATATACGACGAATACCCAGTGAAGACGATATAGAGGTATTAAAATGGTTGGATTATAATAATATAAAATTTAAAATTATTTTTACCAAAGTTGATAAATTATCAAATAATGAAAGGGCAAAGATGCTTAAAGAAATTAAGAAAAAATTGACTTTTTCTAATGATGATGTACTTTTTCATTCATCCCTTACAAATTATGGAAAAAATGATGTGCTGGATTTTATAGAAAGCTTTATATGCATAGAAGAAATAGATAAAATAGATAAAAATAACATGCAGGAGATGTAGAAAAATGGAGCTAGATAAACAATATTCCCCTAATGATATAGAAAAAAAATGGTATAAAATATGGGAGGAAAATAAATATTTCCAGGGTCATATGGATGCAGGCAAAAAAAGTTACTCTATAGTTATTCCTCCTCCTAACGTTACAGGAATTTTGCATATGGGACATGTTTTAAATAACTGTATACAAGATACATTAATAAGATATAAAAGAATGTGTGGATATAACACTTTGTGGGTGCCGGGATGTGACCATGCAGGGATAGCAACGCAAAATAAAGTAGAAAGAAAGCTAGCCGATGAAGGATTAAAAAAAGAAGATTTGGGTAGAGATAAATTTATTGAAGAAACATGGAAATGGAAAGAAAAACATGGTGGAATAATAACTACTCAACTGAGAATGTTGGGTGCATCATTGGATTGGGATAGAGAAAGATTCACAATGGATGAAGGATTGTCCCATGCAGTTCGATCAATATTTGTAGATTTATATAAAGAAAACATGATTTATAAGGGTGAATATTTGGTCAATTGGTGTCCTAGATGTGGGACAGCAATCGCTGATGATGAAGTAGACCATACAGATACAAAAGGTAGTTTGTGGTATATAAAATACCCTGTAAAGAATTCAGATGAATTTATAATAATAGCTACTACGAGACCAGAAACTATGTTGGCTGATACAGCTGTTGCGGTACATCCTGAAGATGAAAGATATAAAAATTTGATAGGGAAATATTTGATATTACCTCTTGTAAATAGAGAAATACCTATAATAGCAGATCCATATGTAGATAGAGAATTTGGTACGGGAGCTCTGAAAATTACGCCTGCCCATGATCCGAACGATTTTGAAGTAGGGAAAAAACATAATCTTCCTATTATATCAATGATGACTAAAGAAGGTAAAGTAGTAGATGAATATAAAAAATATGCCGGAATGACTATGTTAGATGCAAGAGTTTTGATAGCTGATGATTTGAGTACTCAAGGTTTTTTGATAAAGACTGAAGACCATTCTCATAGTGTAGGTCATTGCTATAGATGTAACAGTATCGTAGAGCCGAGAGTATCAGAACAATGGTTCGTGAAAATGGACGGACTTGCCAAAAGGGCATTGGAAGTAGTCCAAAATGGTCAGATAGAAATAATTCCCAAAAGATGGGAAAAAGTATATTATAATTGGCTAAATAATATAAGAGATTGGTGTATTTCTAGACAACTTTGGTGGGGACATAGAATACCTGCTTGGTATGGTCCTGATAAAAAAATATTCGTAGAAGTATCTGAAGAAAAGGCATATGAAGAAGCGAGAAAATATTATGGTAAAGAAATAAAATTGGAACAAGAAAATGATGTTTTAGATACATGGTTTTCATCTGCGTTATGGCCATTTTCTACCTTGGGTTGGCCTGATAAGACCAAAGAATTATCCACTTTTTATCCTACATCTGTTCTGGTAACCGGAGCAGACATATTATTTTTCTGGGTAGCAAGGATGATATTTTTTGGATTGTATGAAATGAAAGACATACCATTTCACCATGTGTTCTTGCATGGAATAGTTAGAGATGAATTCGGAATAAAGATGTCAAAGACTTTGGGCAATTCACCAGACCCTATAGACTTAATAAATGCTCATGGAGCAGATGCAATGAGGTTTGCTATGATTTATAATACATCTCAAGGGCAGGATGTTTTCTGGAGTGAAAAATTACTGGATATGGGGAAATCTTTTGCAAATAAAATATGGAATGCGGCTAGATTTGTATTGATGAATTTGGAAGGATTTGATATAAATAAAATAGATAAAAACGACATATCATATGAAATGGTAGATAGATGGATTTTGTCTAGATTGAATGAAACGGCCAAAGAAGTGGAAGAAAAAATCAATAAATATATGTTGGATGAATCGGCCAAGTCAATTTTTGAATTTTTAAGAGGAGATTTTTGTGATTGGTATGTTGAAATAGCAAAAATAAGACTCTATAATAAAGATGATGCTTTCAAAAAATCAAAACTCACGGCTCAATATATGTTATGGACAGTATTGGAAACAGGTCTTAGATTGCTGCATCCTTATATGCCTTTTATAACAGAAGAAATCTGGCAAATTATCAAAAAAGATAATTCTCCTACAATTATGTTGGCATCTTATCCGGTAGGAGAAGATAAAGCTATAGATAAAACTATAACAACTAATTTTGAATATATCAAAGAAGTTGTATCTTCTCTCAGAAATATAAGAGCAGAAATGGGAATTTCTCCTGCTAAAATGGCAAATGTTTCAATAAAAACACTAAATAAAAATGAACTTAAGACATTAGAAGAAAATAAATTGTTTATATCAGATTTAGCCAATATAGATAATTTTATTTTTGGTGAGAATATAACAAAACCTGAACAATGTGGATTTAGAGTAGCTAAAGAATCCGAAGTATATATGGAATTAGCTGGACTTTTGAATAAAGAAGCAGAATTAAAAAAATTATTGGATCAAGCAGCGAAAATTCATAAAGAATTGGATAAAGTAAATGCAAAATTATCTGATGAAAAATTTATTTCTAAGGCTCCTGAACATATTTTGGACAGGGAAAAAAGAATTCAAAAGGAATGCCAAGATAAGTTGAATAAAATTAACGAAAATATAAATGGCCTTAAATAAAGAGTATTAACACCTACCCCTGCAAATAAACGTAGGGGTAGAATAATATATTTATACAAAATAATTTTATTAAAAATATTGATTGAAATTATATTTATTTTCCATTTATATACAAAATATATTAAAATAAAACTAATATAAAAAAAAGTGCCAATTTTTTTAAAATACTTGACTAAATTTTTAATATATTATAAAATAAGACCATTGAATCTTAATGAATAAGGTCTATAAAAATAATTTTAGGAGGTTTAAAAATGGGAAGAGTGTACAACTTTTCTGCAGGACCAGCGGTATTGCCAGAAGAAGTATTAAAAGAAACTGCCGCAGAAATGCTAGATTATCGAGGAACAGGAATGTCCGTAATGGAAATGAGTCATCGTTCCAGACCTTTTGAAGAGATTATAGATGAGGCCGAAAAAGATATCAGAGAATTAATGGAAATACCGAATAATTATAAAGTTTTATTTTTACAAGGGGGAGGGCATTTGCAATTCTCTATGATTCCTATGAACCTCATGAAAAATAGAGTTGCTGATTATATAGTTACCGGACAATGGGCAAAAAGAGCATACGAAGAGGCAAAAATTTACGGAAAGGCAAACAAAATAGCTTCATCAGAAGATAAAAATTTTTGTTATATACCTGATTGTACTGATTTATCTATATCTGCTTCTGCCGATTATGTTTATATTTGTGAAAACAATACTATTTATGGTACAAAATATAAAAGTTTACCTGACACTAAAGGAAAAATATTAGTCGCTGACATATCTTCATGTTTTATGTCAGAACCTGTGGATATTACTAAGTATGGGCTCTTATACGGTGGAGTGCAGAAAAATCTTGGCCCAGCAGGAATGGTAATCGTTATTATAAGAGAAGACTTGATAACAGAAGATGTATTGCCGTATACGCCTACAATGATGAAATATAAAATTCATGCGGATAATAAATCTCTTTATAATACACCAAATTGCGTCTGTATATATATGTGTGGAAAGGTTTTTAAATGGTTAAAGAAAAATGGCGGACTTGTAGCAATGAAAGCTACCAATGAAAAAAAAGCTAAAATTATTTATGATTTTTTGGATAGTAATACTCTTTTCAAGGGAACAGTTGTAAAAAAAGATAGATCTCTTCTAAATGTTCCTTTTATTACCGGCAGCAGTGAATTGGATGAAAAATTTATAAAAGAATCCAAAGCAGCCGGATTTGAAAGCCTAAGGGGACATAGATCTGTAGGAGGAATGCGTGCGAGCATATATAATGCCATGCCTATAGATGGAGTGATAAAATTAGTTGAATTTATGAAAAAATTTGAAAAGGAGAATAAATAAATGTTTAGGTATACATGCTTAAATTCTATATCTGAAATGGGACTAAAAATGTTTTCTGAAGATTATAGAAAAACAGATACAATAGAAGAATCAGAGGCTATCCTGGTACGTAGTGAGGATATGAAAAATTTTCAATTTCACGATAGTCTTCATGTTATAGCAAGGGCAGGAGCTGGAGTAAATAATATCCCATTGGAAAGATGTTCCAAGGCGGGAATAGTCGTGTTTAATACACCCGGAGCTAATGCAAATGGGGTAAAAGAATTGGTCTTGACAGGATTATTGCTTTCTTCCAGGGATATAGTCGGAGGTATAAATTGGTTAGCTGAAGAAAAAGATAATCCGGTCATTGCGGAATTAACGGAAAAAAAGAAAAAGCAATTTGCCGGAAGCGAAATAAAAGATAAAAAATTGGGAGTAATCGGATTGGGAGCAGTAGGGGTATTGACGGCCAATGCAGCTATACATCTCGGAATGAAAGTGTATGGATATGATCCATTTATATCGGTTGATGCAGCTTGGAATTTGGACAAAGAAATCACCAGGATTACAGATGTAAATCATATATATAAAAATTGTGATTACATAACATTACATGTTCCATTGCTTGCAGATACAAAGTATATGATTAATAGAGACACAATGGCTCTTATGAAAAACGGAGTTGTCGTGTTGAATTATGCCAGGGATATGCTCGTAAATGATGAGGATATGATAGAAGCTCTCAAATCGGGAAAGGTAAAAAGGTATCTTTCAGATTTTCCCGATAATATAGTTTTGAATGCACATAATGCAATTGTAACTCCACACCTTGGGGCTTCTACAGGCGAATCAGAAGATAATTGCGCTATCATGGCAGTAGAAGAAATAAGGAACTTTTTAGAAAATGGAAATATAAAAAACTCTGTGAATTACCCTAATTGCGATATGGGGAAATGTATAACTGCAGGGAGAATCTTGATTCTTCATAAAAATATTAAAAATATGATTAGCCAATTGTCAAGAATGTTGGGGGATTCTGATATAAATATAGGAAATATGCTAAACAAAAGTAGAGGAGAATATGCTTGTAGTCTTTTTGATTTGGATACTCCTATTAGTGATGAAGCGGTAAAAAAAATAAAGGAAATTGAGGGAGTTTTAAAGGTAAGAGTAGTAAAATAAGGAAAAATATATGAAATTAATAAAAAGGAGGCAGAGCAATATGGCGATTATAAAGGCATTTGCTGCTATACGACCTAGGTCTGATATAGCTAATAGAATCGCAGCACTTCCCTATGATGTTTATAATACTGAAGAGGCTAGGGAAATCATAAAAAATGAACCACTATCTTTTTTAAAAATAGATAGATCTGAAACTCAATTTGAACCGAGTCTAAATGTCAATCCTTACAGTTCTGAAGTTTATGAAAAAGCACATGATACATTGTGGAATATGATAGCAATGGGAGAATTCATATCTGACGAGATCCCTTGTTATTATGTTTATCAGCTCATTATGGACGGAAGAAAGCAAACTGGCATTGTTGCCTGTTCTGCAGTAGTTGATTATGAAAATGGAATTATTAAAAAACATGAAAATACATTAAAGGAAAAAGAGCTGGACAGAATTTCGCATATTGATACGTGTAATGCTCAAACCGGACCTATTTTTTTGACATACCCATCGAATGATGCTATCAATAAAATAATAAATGATGAAAAGAAAAAAGACCCTATTTATGACTTTATTTCAATTGATAATATTAGACATACTGTATGGAAAATCGACGATATCCAGGGTATAATAGCGATTTATGAAGCTTTTTTAGAAATAAAAAATACTTATATAGCTGATGGGCATCATAGAGCTGCGAGTGCTGTACACGTGAGTCGAGAGAGAAAAAAAGCAAATCCCAGACATACCGGAAGAGAGGATTATAACTATTTTTTATCTGTATTGTTTCCGGATGATGAGCTTATGATTATGGATTATAATAGAGTTGTAAGGGATTTAAATGGACTTACTGAAAAGGAATTCTTGGATAAAATTACTCATTGCTTCAAAATAGAAGAAACCAGGGAAGAAATAATAAAGCCTGATTTAAAAGGAATAATAGGAATGTATTTGGGAAATAAATGGTATAAATTATCTGTGAATGACAGTATAAAATCCAATGACCCGATAGAAAAATTGGATGTATCTATATTGCAAAACCATTTACTTGAACCAATTTTAGGAATATCTGACCCCAAAACTGATAATAGAATAGATTTTATAGGTGGAATAAGGGGATTAGGAGAGTTGGAGAGAAGGGTTAAGACTGGTATGAAAGTAGCATTTGCTATGTATCCCACATCTATAAAGGAGCTTTTTGCGGTAGCTGATGCGGGGCTTTTGATGCCGCCAAAATCTACATGGTTTGAGCCTAAGTTACGTAGCGGGTTATTTATACATAAGATTTAAGGCAGACAATGGGCAAGGAAATAAATAAGACAAGGGGGCGTGCTCCCTTGTTTAGGTTATTCAATAAAATATTTATAGAACCTAAATAAAAAAATGAATTTAATAACAAAGTATGCTATAATATTTATAAAAATCAAACTCAGATGGTGATAATATGAATTTTTATGTAAAATTAATAATAAAAATATTGGAAAAAACTACTTCAGGACAAGACAGTAGTATTTTAAAAAAATTAAAATCAGGAATAGATTTAGATACATCAGAAAAAGAAGAATTAGAACAATTAATAGACAATATATAAACGGAGGCCCAATGAAATTCATCTATGACAGAAATAAAACCGCACTTATATATAAAGAAAAAAATTATTCTTATAAAGATCTAATAACAAATCTAAAATACTATTCCACGCTGTTTGAAATAAGTCCTCAAAATAGAATAATTATTTATATGGAAAATAGGCCTGAGTATATGTTTTCTTTATTTGCAATATGGGATAAAAAATGCGCCTGTGTCGCAATAGACGAAGATTATAAACCTGACCAATTGCTGTATGTATTGAATGACTGCAATCCTTCTTATATTGTTACATCTAATAAAAATATAGAAAATACCCAGAAAACTGTAGTTACAAGCAAACAAAATATAAAAATTATAAATGTAGATGAAATATTTTTACCGGATGAATTTATACCTGAAAATATGGAGCTTATAATAGAAGACAGAGCGGAAGTAGCTGTATTGCTCTATACATCAGGAACTACGGGTGAGCCCAAAGGAGTAATGCTCACATACGATAATTTAATGTCAAATTCTGATGCTGTAAAAGAAGTGGATGTCTTGAATGAGCATGATAGATTTTTAGCGATACTCCCATTTCATCACGTATTGCCTCTCAATATAACTTTAATATTACCAATTTATTTTGGTACTTTTGTGGTTATACTGGATGAAATGAATTCTGAAAGTCTAAAAAAAGCTATGAAAGAGAATAAAATTACTGTAATAGTAGGAGTTCCACGTATTTATGAATTGCTTCACAAGGGAATTATGTCGAAGATAAATAATAGTTTTATAGCAAAAAATTTGTTTAATATGTGTAAAAAATTTAATTCATTTACTTTGAATAAAATTGTCTTTGGAAAAATAGGAAAAGAATTTGGGGGATGTTTAAAATTATGTGTTTCTGGGGGAGCCAAGCTGGATGTAGAAATAGCTAGAAATTTATTCTCTTTGGGGCTTCCGATTATAGAGGGATATGGACTGACAGAAACATCACCACTTGTTTCGTTCAACAGACCTTTTAATAGAAAGATAGGTACTGTAGGTGAACCAATTCCTCATGTAACGGTAATGATAGCACCGGATGAAGAATTATTAATAAAAGGTCCCAATGTAATGAGAGGGTATTATAATAGACCGGAAGCAACAAAAGAAGTAATAGATGAAAACGGATGGTTTCATTCGGGGGATTTGGCTACATATATAAATAATTTTGTTACTATTATTGGCAGAAAGAAGGAAATGATCGTTTTATCAAATGGAAAAAATATAAATCCCACGGATATTGAAAATGAAATATTAAGAGGAAGCGACCTAATAAAAGAAATAGCCGTTACAGAATATAACAATCATTTGATAGCGATTGTATATCCTGATTTTGATTTATTAAAAAAAAGACAAATTACCAATATTAAAGAGACATTAAAATGGGAAATAATAGACCAATATAATTTGAATGCTCCTGGTTATAGAAAAATACTGGAAATAAAAACTGTAAAAGACGAGCTTCCAAAGACACGGCTTGGGAAAATAAGAAGATTTATGCTGACAGATTTCCTAAAGGGGCATTCTTCTGATGAAGGAGAAATACCGGAAAATTTGCAGAAAAATATTTCTATTCCAGATGAGCTCAAGGATACTTATAACATCATAAAGGAAAATATAGAAAATAATCACAATGTAAAAGTATTTCCTGATTCACATATGGAGTTGGATTTGGGATTGGATTCATTGGATATGTTGGAAATTGTATCTTTTATTGAAAATAGTTTTGCTATAAAAATAACAGAAGATACATTGAGCGAAATGAAAAATGTTTTGGATATAGCTAAATATGTAAATGATAATGGTGGAGCATTTACAAATAGTATAAGCGATATTAAAGGAATTCTAAATAGTGGTGAAGATATTGAATTACCATATTTTTCTGTATTAGCTTCGATAGTACTTTTTATAATAAAACCTATATTTTTTATATATTTTAAAATGAAAGTAATAGGAAGAGAAAAAATAGTCGGAGATCAATTTATAATATCGGGGAATCATCAAAGTTTTTTGGATGCCGTATATATACCGATTTCACTTCCGCTAAAATTATTGAAAAATACATATTTTTTGGCTGTAGCAGCACATTTTAATTCCCCTATTAAAAAATGGATTGCAAAGAGAAGTAATGTTATTTTAATTGATGTCAATAAAAATTTAAAACATTCACTACAGGCTGCATCTAAAGTACTAAAGGAGAAAAAGAGTCTGGTAATCTTCCCTGAAGGAGCAAGGACACGAGATGGGAAAATGTCAGAATTTAAAAAAACTTTTGCATTATTAGCAAAAGAAATGAATGTGAGTATATTACCATTTGCGATAGATGGGGCTTTTGAAGCTTTACCATTTGGAAAATCATTTCCAAAAAGAACAAAAATCACTGTAAAATTTTTTGACCTAATCGAACCAACAAAATATGAAATAGACACTATAGTTAATAATATAACAGATGAAATTACAATATTCTTAAACGAACAAAATTCTTTCAGTGCAGAAATTGTTAATAAGTAAAAATATTTTTATCACCAATAGTTTTAGGTTATTGGTGATGCTTTAATATATATCGAAATATATCTGTTGAATTGTAAGCAACAATTTTTAGTCCATATCTTTTATTATATCCGAAAGTAAATTTAAATCTATAAATCTATATTCTTCCAAATTATTCTCTTTAAAATCATAAAATTTCTTTCTGTTTTCGATTTTTTTGGCAATACTTATAGCGCCATCAATTAATTTTTGATGATCTCTGTTATCTTCAAATATTATTTTAGAAATAGCAACAGATTTATAAGGATTTTCCGGACGCTCTAAAGAAGAAAATATAGGGTCAGACAAAAGACGATGTCCGTTATATATTTTCTCCTTTATAATTTCCAAGAGCTCAATCAAATCTTTTTTTTGATAAAAAAGAGTAGTGTTAGTTTCTTTGTAAAAATTGTATACTTTATTGTTATTTGTAATAATAATGATTTCCATAGTGCCCTCCATTTTTCTTAAATAAATTATTATCACATTTTTTTATTTAAGTCAATAGATTCGCAATATTTATTTATATTTTATTTAAATTTTTTTTGGCAACAGACAACATAAGCTTTATTCTGTTTATTTGATTTACCTCAGAAAATCCCGGATCATAGTCAATAGGAACTATATTGGCGTTTGAAAAAGATTCCCTCAATTTTTTTATCATACCCTTTCCTGTAATATGATTGGGAAGACATCCGAAAGGTTGAGTACAAACTATATTACCGACACCATGTTCTATAAATTCTATCATTTCTCCAAGTAAATACCAACCTTCGCCAGATTGATGACCAATTGATATAAATTTAGAGGTTATTTTTGCAGTTTCTTGTATAGGATTTTCCAGCATAAATCTACCTTTATATTTTTTTAGGGCATTATTTATAACAGAAGTATATCTATTTATAAACATCAAAGCTGCATGTAATTTTAATGTAGCGATTTTCCCCTTAAATTTTCTAGTTGTAAAAATATCACTGTATATACAATATTTTACAAACCCTATAAGACTGGATGTGTATACTTCTCCGCCTTCTTTTTCTATGTAGTCCGCCAAATAATTATTTGCAAATGGGCTGAATTTTACCAATATTTCGCCTACGATTCCGACTTTTATCTTATTTTCGCCGGTAACATCTATCTTTGTAAAATCATCCACTATATTTTGTACATTTTTCTTATAATAACTAAATTTCCCACTTTCTATGCTATCTCTTATTTTTTCATTCCAATATCTATATAGTTCATTTGTCGCACCTTTTATTTTTTCATATGGTCTGACACTATATACTAGTTTCATAAGCAAATCCCCATAGGAGAGGGCAATCATGCTTTTGTTGATAAGAGATAGGTTAAGGCTAAATCCCTTCTGTTTTTCCAATCCAGAAACATTTAGAGATATAATAGGAACATGTTCAAATCCGGCATCTTTGATAGCTTTTTTTAAAAAACCTACATAATTGGTAGCTCTACAACTTCCGCCAGTCTGTGAAATCATGACAGCGACTTTGTTTTGGTCATATTTACCGGATTGCAATGCTGATATTAATTCTCCAATAACTAAAATAGATGGATAGCAGGCATCATTGTTTACAAATTTTAGCCCACAATCTAAGGCATTTTTATTTTCTCCCAAAACTTCTAAGTTATATCCGGATTTTGAAAAAGCTATTTTTAATAAATCAAAATGCATAGGAGCCATTTGAGGTACCAAGATAGTGTAATCTTTCTTCATTTCTTTTGTAAAAGGCATTTTTATATATATTTTTTTCTTAATTGTATTGGCAATTTTATTTTTTTTGTATTCCAATGCGGCCAATAAACTTCTAAGTCTGATTTTTATAGCGCCCAAATTACTTATTTCATCTATTTTAAGTAAGGTATGGGTCTTACCGTGATTTGACAAAATTTCTGCCACTTGGTCAGTGGTAACCGCATCAAGACCGCAGCTAAAGCTGTTTAATTCTATTAATTCTAAGTTCTTAGATTTACCTACATAGGTCGCAGCCCGATAAAGCCGTGAATGATAAGTCCATTGATCTATAACCCTCAGATCTTCGCCTACGGACGTGAGAGAGGCTACAGCATCTCCTGTCAGCACAGCCATTCCAAATGAATTTATTATATTCGGAATACCATGATGTATTTCTTTATCACAATGGTAAGGGCGTCCGGCTACTACGATTCCGGGTTTGCCTTCTCTGTTTAAATCATCTATTATTTCAATAGCTTTGTTTCTTAAGTCTCGTCTGTAATTATATTTTTCTCTTAATGCTCTTTCTACAGCTATTTTGGCCTCATAGCGTGTTACGCCAAAGATATGGAATTCTTCAATCACAGTTTTTATTATTACATCTTTATCTGCCAAGGAGAAAAAAGGAGTGAAGATTTCGACTTGCTTCTCCTTGAGAATGTCCAAATTATTTTTGATAACTTCGGGGTATGACATCACAATGGGGCAATTGTATTGATTTTGAGATTTGTTTGATTCTTTTTCTTCAAACATCACACAGGGATAAAAAATCTTTTTTACACCTTTTTCCACCAGATCAATGATATGACCATGAACCAATTTCGCCGGATAACAAATAGAATCAGAAGATATGGTATCTATTCCCTTTTCGTAGAGAGTTTTGGAAGAATCAGAAGATAAAATCACTCTAAATCCCAACTCAGTCAAAAGTGTAAACCAAAATGGATAAGAATCGTACATGTTCAAAACTCGAGGTATACCAATTTCGCCTCTTGTGGCTTGACTGGCTTCTAATGGGATATAATTGAATATTCTGTTGTATTTGTATTCAAACATATTTGGTGCGTTTTTTTTGTCTAATTTGCCGAGCGGGTTATCACATCTGTTTCCAGATATAAATTTACTTCCATCTTCAAATTTATTTATGGTAAGCAGACATTTATTTGTACAGAGACCACAACGAGCAAGATTTGAAGTATATGAAAATTTATCCAATTCATTATAGGATAAAATTGTAGATTTTTCCTTTGCTTTTTCTTTTGCTATAAGTGCGGCTCCAAAGGCTCCCATCAGTCCGGCTACATTTGGTCTGATTACTTCTCTTTCTGATACCAATTCAAAAGCACGTAAAACACAATCATTTAAAAAAGTACCACCTTGAACCACTATATTTTTTCCCAGTTCTTCTTTATTTTTTATTTTTATAACCTTAAATAAAGTATTTTTTATTACAGAATATGAAAGTCCGGCCGATATATCACCTACATTGACGCCATCTTTTTGAGATTGTTTGACTTTCGAATTCATAAAGACGGTACATCTGGTACCTAGATCCGCCGGAGCCCTCGCAGTAAGACCCAATTTTGCGAATTCTTCTATGCCTAGGTCAAGAGATTTCGCGAATGTTTCGAGAAAGGAGCCACATCCGGAAGAACACGCCTCATTCAAAAGTATCGAAGTTATTATACCGTTTTCTATTCGCAGACATTTCATATCTTGTCCGCCTATATCCAAAATAAAATCTACATCATCTCTAAAAAACTTTGCCCCTTGATAATGAGCCATAGTTTCTACAATACCGATATCGATTTTTAATGCTGTCTGTAATAGGCTCTCTCCATATCCGGTAACACAAGATGATCGGATAATAACACCTTCCGGAAGTAATTTGTACAATTCCTTCAAGGAACTTATAATAGTCTCTAAGGGAGCTCCATTATTGTTAGAATAAAATGAATGTAAAATTTTATTGTTTTCAGATATTAAGACAGTCTTCATAGTAGTCGAACCGGCATCAATACCTAGAAAAACATCACCTTTATAGGTTTTCAAATCCTCAGTAGATACAATTTCTTTATTGTGCCTCTCCTTAAATAAAGCCAACTCTTCTTCATTTTTAAATAATTGAGGCAACCTCGAAGTATCGGACATTTCATTTTGATTTAAAAGCAGAATTTTATTTTGCAAATCATCAGGATAAAAGTCCAAAGAATTTTCTCTTGAATACATAGCTGCTCCGTATGCTACAAATAATTGAGAACTTTCTGGAAAAACTATATTTTCATCAGCCAATTTTAAAGTTTCAATAAAGCGTTTTCTAAGCTCACTCAAAAAATAAAGTGGACCGCCTAAAAATGCGACTTTACCGGCTATTTTTTTACCACCTGCAAGTCCTGTAATCGTTTGATTTACTACAGCTTGCAAAACAGATACTGCTATATTCTCTTTTTTGACTCCTTCATTTAAAAGCGGTTGAATATCAGTCTTTGCAAATACACCACATCTTGCAGCTATAGGATAAATAGTGTCATAGCCTTTAGCCAATTCATTGAGTCCGGCAGCATCTGTGTTGATCAAAGTAGCTATCTGATCAATAAAAGCTCCCGTGCCACCTGCACAGCTACCATTCATTCTTTGATCCATATTGTCCTTGAGGAATGTAATCTTTGCATCTTCTCCACCCAATTCGATTGCTACATCTGTATCAGGTATATTTTTTTGTATTGATTCTATGCATGCAATAACTTCTTGGACAAAGGGCAAATTAGTATATTCAGCGATTCCCATTCCACTGGAACCAGTAAGGCATATTTTATAACAAATGTTATCGCCGTATTCTTTTTTCATATGGTTTAAAAATTCTAACGCCAAATTTTTAGTGGTTTCTCTCACGCTTGATAAATGTCTTTGATACAAAGAATATACAGATTTATTATTCTCATCTAAACATACAATTTTTATAGTAGTAGAACCAACATCTACACCAATATAGAATTTAACCATATTTTTTATCACCCTTTTAAGACCTAAATATCAATAATATCTACGCTTGCATCTATTTTATAGATGACATCTTTTCTTTCTATAATAATTTCAGTTTTATTTCTTAAATCATCGTCTTTTTTAATCGAATAGAGCAATTCCTTTGAAGGATTAATCGCTCGGGGATGACCTACCAACTGTAACATGGTAATATCTCCGTGGGTATCACCATAAGCAAAACTATCATCTAAGTTTATTTCGTATTTATGACAAAAGCTATCAATTGCTTTTAATTTATTTTTAGAATCCCACATTGGAGAAATCTTTCCTGAAAGTTTTCCATCTTCTACATGGTAAACAGAGCCACAAAAATCGGTCACTCCAAATTTTTTAGCCATACGTGATACCAGAAAATCAGGACTTCCAGAAATAAAAATAACTAAATGCCCTTGATCTTGATGCCATTTTATCATTCCTCTTGTATATGCATAGACTCTCCCTCCTTTTATTTCTAAAACTTGATCAGAAACAAAGTCGTTATAAGATAATGGTAATCCCCGGATGGCATCAACATATGTTTCGGTTAGACCACCCAGATATTTCTCATAATCGCCTTTTCTTTCGTCCCAAAGTTTATAATTATCTTTTACCCGGGTATCGTATTCTTTAAAATCCAATAATTCATATTTCAAGAGTCTTTTAAAGTGTTCAATCAACAAAGAATTTCTGTATATTGTTCCATCAATATCGAAAAAAGCGGCAACCATAACATATCTCCTGTTAATAATTTTGGATAAATACTTGTATATTTTATTATAAAAGAAAAATAAGAAAATGTCAATGAAAAACAAATTCATAAGATGTGATAAATAGCTATTTTGAAAGAGTTTGAAATAAAATTTATAGTTTTTATAAATTTATTTTAATAATAAAATTGCTATGATTATAAAAAAATAATTTGCTTTATAAAAATCAAATATTATGGTAAAATTGATTGAAATAAATTGGGTCAAAAAATAGGGGATGAGTTCATGAAAAAAATATTATTAATACTGTCAATCTTATCTTTTGTCAGTTTTTCTGATACTGCAAAGATAGCGTCATTCAATACTTTGCGATTGGGAAAAAATAATAAAGATTATAAACTTATGGCTAATGTAATATCTCAGTTTGAGTTAGTAGGCCTTGTAGAAGTAATGAATAAAAATGGATTGGAAAATTTGGTCAGAGCATTAGAAAAAAAAACTGGCGAAAAGTGGGGATATCATATTTCTCCATATTCGGTAGGGAATTCTGAGTATAAAGAATATTATGGCTATGTTTGGAAAAAAGATAAAGTAAAATTTATAAAAGAAAGTGGGTTCTACCCGGGTGAGAATGAATATTCAAGAGAACCTTATGGGGCGGGTTTTAAAATAGGGAGTTTTGATTTTACACTTATTTTGGTTCATATAATTTTTGGAAAAGAGGAGTCCAGAAGAAGAGGGGAAATTTTTAAATTAAATAAAGTCTATGATTACTTTCAAAATCAAGATTTGGATGAAAATGATATAATTATAGCCGGAGATTTTAATTTTATTGCTTTTGATGAATCTTTTGAAAATTTGTTAAACCACAAAGATAAGATTATTTATGCGCTGGATCCTGTTATAAAAACCACATTGGGTGCAAATAAATTGTCAAGTTCATATGATAATATATTTTTATCATTGATCCATACAGATGAATTCACGGGTAAAAGTGGAGCGGTTGACTTTACAGATGAGAAATATAAAGAAATGAAAGAGAAAATTTCAGATCATTTACCAATATTTATAGAAGTCGATATATTAGAGGATGATGATTGAAATTGGAACGGAATGAGAGGAATATGAAGATTGCATATATATTTTTAAATGGGGAGATAAATGGCTCCTATGAATTTTATAAAAAATATATTGATGAATGTGTGGGTGATATTTTTTGTGCTGATGGTGGACTTTATCATGTGGACAAATTAGGGTTGATGCCAATCAGAATATCTGGAGATTTTGATTCTGTCGATAAAAATATTTTAGAAAAATATAAAAAATTAAATGTAAAAATTGATAAATTTTCAGAAGAAAAAGATAAAACTGATGGAGAGATAATATTAGATTATGTATCAACGTTAAACTACGATAAGTTATATGTTATAGGGGGTACCGGAGGAAGGACGGATCATTTGATAACTAATTTAAATTTAATATTTAAATATAAAAATATTATTTTTTTAAATGAAAATGAGATTATATTTAAGATTAATAATTTTTATACGTTAAATGGATATAAAAATTATACAGTTTCTTTCATTCCTTTTTCAGAAAACGTCGAAGAATTATCGTTAATCGGGTTTAAATATCCCCTGGAAAAATACTGCCTTGCGCAGGAAAGTTCTCGCTGTATGGGAAATATTGCTATATCGGATCAATGTAAAATAGAATTTAAAAGTGGGAAACTTTTATGCATGATAAAATTAAACAAATGAATCTTTAAAAATTTATTTTTGAAAGATACAAAATATCAATTTGACATTTTAAAATAACAATGATAAAATAAAAAAAATTAATATGATTGAAAATATGTTAAAATATATAAAAATTATATAATAAATAAGGAGGAAACAATGTTAAAAGAAGGAATGACGCTAACAATAGAAAAAATAGTTGGAGCTAATGAAACTGCAAAATGTTTATGCTCTGGTGCAGCAGATGTTTTTTCTACTCCAATGTTAATTGCATTTATGGAAAATGCATCTTTTTTACTAGCTGGGAAAGAGTTGGCAGATGGAGAGTCTACAGTAGGAACAACAGTTAATGTCGCACATTTGAAAGCTAATGCAATAGGGGATAAAATCACTTGTACTGCAACTTTGGAGAAGTTAGAAGGTAAAAAATTAACATTTAATGTAGTAGTAAAATATGGAGACGAAATAGTTGGTGAGGGAACTCATGGTAGGTATATTATAAATTTTGCAAAATTTATGTCTAACATAAAAAGATAGGTATTCCTATCTTTTTTTCTGGACAAAATATTTGTAAAAAAAGGGCGTAATAGTATTCAAAATAAAATTAAACATAAATGGAGGAATATAAAAATGAGTTCAGTGAAAGTAGATAAAAAAATAAAAGACAAAAAGATAGAAGATAAAAAAATAGAAGATAAAAAGATAGAAAACAAAAAAATAAAAGAAATTAATATTGGGACAAAGACTAAGCTTGTATTGGGAGCTCAGCATGTGTTAGCCATGTTTGGTGCTACCGTTTTGGTACCTGCTCTGACAAATATGAATCCTTCTCTAGCATTGATAACAGCGGGTATAGGTACTTTAGTATTTCATCTGTGCACGAAGGGAATTGTTCCTGTGTTTTTGGGATCCTCATTTGCTTTTATAGGGGCTTTGCAGATGGTATTAAAGACAATGGGGGTCGCTGCAGTGAAGGGCGGTGTGATATGTGCTGGGCTCGTATATTTGCTAATGGCATTGCTTGTCAAAATATATGGTGCTGAGAAAATAAAATCATTTTTTCCACCTGTGGTTACTGGCCCGATTATAATGGTAATTGGCCTTAGATTAAGCCCGGTAGCTATAAATATGGCAATGTATCAAAATGGAGTTTTCAGTGGTAGGAATTTTTTTGTAGCGTCAATTGTGGTGATTTCTATGATTATTATATCAATTATGAAACATTCATTTTTTAGATTGGTTCCAATATTGATATCCGTAATAATAGGGTATTTAGTTTCTCTATTCTTTGGTATGGTCGATTTAAAGGCTATAACTTCAGCAAATTGGGTAGGTCTTTCCGGAGAAGCGATAGGAATTCTAAAAACTGTTCCTACTTTTTCGCTGACGGCTATATTAGCAATTGCTCCCATAGCTTTAGTAACTTTTATTGAACATATCGGAGATATCACAACGAATGGAGCTGTGGTAAATAAAAATTTCTTCGAAGAACCGGGTGTGCATAGGACTTTAATTGGAGATGGATTGGCTACATCTATAGCGGGGCTATTGGGTGGACCATCAAATACTACTTACGGAGAAAATACTGGAGTTTTAGCTGTTACAAAAATATATGACCCAAGTGTATTAAGGATTGCGGCCGTTTATGCGATCGTTCTCGGATTTTTAGGTAAATTTGGGGTAATGCTTCAAACTATTCCTGCACCTGTTATGGGTGGGATTTCTATCATATTGTTCGGAATGATTGCGGCCATTGGAGTAAGGATTTTAGTGGAGGCTCAATTGGATTTTTCAAATTCTAGAAACCTCCTAATTGCGGCACTTATATTCGTATTAGGAATTGCGGTAAATGAAATAGGGGTATGGAAGACAGTATCTTTATCCGGTCTATCAATAGCTGCTGTAGTAGGAATTGTGCTAAATAAAATATTACCACAAGACAAATGATACACTTTATGGTATAATATTTTTGTCAACTAAAAAATAAAAGAGGGGAAATTTTATGAAAAAATTTTTATTTATTCCATTAGCTACTGCTATCTTAATAATTGGAGTTGTAAGTGGAGTTTTCTTTGGCGGAGATAATAAACTAGAAGAGTTTTTGTTTAAAAAATTAAAAATTTCCAATGAGAAAATTCAAGTTGAAAAGCCACTAGAAAATGAAAACAATGACCAGAAAGAAAATATAAAAGAAGAAGAGACAAAAGAAGAAGCGACAAAAGAAGAAGCGACAAAAGAAGAAGCGATAAAAGAAAAAGAGACAAAAGAAGAAGAAATAAAAGAAGAAGAAATAAAAGAAGAAGAAATAAAAGAAGAAGAAATAAAAGAAGAAGAGATAAAAGAAGAAAAAACAAAAAAAGAGGTAGGAAATAAAATTATGAAAAGAGAAGAAGTAGAACAAAAATATAAATGGAATTTAAACGATATCTACGCAAATTGGGAACAATGGGAAAATGATTTAACAAAAGCCAGAGAATTAATGAAAGAAGTTCCCATATACAAAGGAAAAATAAAAGAAAATTCCAATGATTTTGTAAAATTAATATTATTGGAAGAAGAATTATCAAAAATTGTTGAAAAATTGTATGTATACCCATATATGACAAAGGATTTGAATTCAAAGGATACGATTGCTTCTGAAAAATTGCAAAAAATAGAAGCTGTTGTGGCAGAGTATGGAGTAAATACTGCGTGGATAACACCTGAAATGTTAGAAATAGAAGAAGAAACAATTGACAAGTGGATAGCTGAAAATATAGAGCTACAATCTCATAAATTTGGAATTAAAGAATTATTTAGACTTCAAAAACATGTGTTAGATGAAGATAAAGAAAAATTAATATCTTATTTCAGTCAATATTTGGGAACGCCTCATGATGTATATAGTGAATTATCAATATCCGATATAAAGTTCAAAGAAATAGAATTATCAGACGGGTTTAAAGGGGCAGCTACAAACGGAGTTTATTCAAAAATTTTATCAACAAATAGAAATCAAGAAGACAGAAGAAAAGCTTTTGAAGCACTTTATGGAGTTTACGAAGATAACAAAAATACTTATTGTGCTATTTACAGATCCTTACTTCAAAGGGATGTGGCTCTTGCAAAAGCTAAAAATTACGCATCTTCTTTGGAAAAAGCATTGGAACCTAAAAATATAGATGTTTCTGTTTATCATACTTTGCTAAGCTCAGCAAAAAACAATACGGAACCTCTAAAAAGATATATTACTATCAGAAAAAAAGCACTTTCTCTAGATAAATATCATTATTATGATAATTCTATAAATATAGTGGATTATAAAAGAGAATTTCTTTATGATGAAGCCAAAGAAATAGTCAAAAAATCAGTTGCTCCATTGGGAGAGGATTATGCAAATAAATTAAATAGAGCGATAAGCGAAGGTTGGCTGGACGTTTTTGAAACAGAAAATAAAAGAAGTGGAGCATATTCAATAGGAATATACGGTGTGCATCCCTATATGTTATTAAATTATCAATCTACTATGGACGATGTATTTACATTGGCTCACGAATTGGGTCATACTTTGCATACAATGTTGTCTCATGAGACTCAACCCTACTCTACGGCTGATTATACTATATTTGTAGCAGAAGTCGCTTCTACGTTTAATGAAAGATTATTATTGGATTATATGATAAATATAAGCACTGATCCGAAAGAAAAAATAGCATTATTGGAACAAGCTTTGGGAAATATAGTTGGCACTTATTATATACAAACATTATTTGCTAATTATGAATATCAGGCTCATAAATTAATAGAAGATCAAAAACCTGTTACTCCGGAAGCATTGAGTGAAATTATGGATACATTATTCAAAGAATACTTTGGGGATGTTTTGGAAATAGATGAATTACAGAAGATAATTTGGGCAAGAATTCCACATTTTTATAATTCACCTTATTATGTTTACCAATATGCTACAAGTTTTGCAAGCTCGGCCAATTTGTATGATAGAATCACTAATCCAAAATATACTGAAGAAGAAAGGAAAAAAACAATTGATGAGTATATAGAATTATTGAAATCAGGTGGAAACGATAACCCTATGGCGCAGCTCAAAAAAGCAGGAGTAGATCTTGGTAAATTGGAGAGTTTTGATGCTGTCGGTAAAGAATTCGATAGGTTATTGGACTTATTAGAAGAAGAATTAGCGAAGTTAAAATAAATTTTTTATATAATTTTATGGAGGACAATTGAAAATTATTAATTTCATTTTAAGAGGGTTACTTTTTATAGTAAAAGAAATAATCTCATTTTTTATAAAAATATTTTTACTTCTTTTGGTTATTGTTTCTTTGATAGGTGTATTTTCTGCAAAGAAATTTAATAAGGAAATTACTATCGCTAGAAATACCTATGTTGAAATAGATTTTTCCAGAAGAATTATGGAAAAGAGGACGAATATCCCCAATTTTTTCAATGAGAGAGAGATTAGCTTTTATACTATAATAAAAACCTTAAATGAAATAAGTCGAGATCCTTCAGTAAATGGAATAATTTTGAAGCTGGATAGAATGGGATTAAATTATGGTCAAATAGAAGAATTATCAGAAATTCTACAAAAGATTAAGGCTAACGGCAAGAAAATATATGCCCACACTACTAGGATGAACAATAGAAATTATTGGTTCGCTATCCAAGCAGATAAGATTATGATGCCACCTTCTGCCAGTGCTTCTGTAGATATTACCGGATATTATCTAGAATTGGAGTACTATAAAAATTTTATGGATAGAATAGGGGTTAGTTTTAATGTGATCCATGTGGGGGATTATAAGTCATATGGAGAAAATTATACTAAAAGTAGGATGTCAAATGAGTTTAGAGAGAACTTGACAGAAATATATGATAAAATATATAAAGATTTTATCAATGATATTTCAATAAAAAGGGCACAAAATAAAGATAAATTTGAAAATAAAATATTAAATGGAGATTTAGTAGCGTCTTCTCCTCAAAAACTTTTAGAAATCCAAATGATAGACGGGCTTATATATTATGAAGAATTTAAGAGACAATTTGGAAATAATGTGATAAGTATAAATAAATACATGCTTGCGAATACTATATCACCAAAAATTACAAATAGAAATAAGATTGCAATCATTACTGCTGAAGGAGAAATAATTGATACTAAAACAAGAGCAAGAGGATATATTTATCCGGAAGCAATAATTACTGATTTAGAAAAGGCTAAAAATGACATCAGCATAAAGGGAATCGTTCTAAGAGTTAATTCACCTGGAGGGTCGGCGATAGCTTCTGATATTATCGCTAATAAAGTACAAGAGGTAGGTCGATATAAGCCGGTATATGTATCAATAGGTGGGACAGCAGCTTCAGGTGGGTATTATATTTCCGCTTATGCAACAAAAATATATGCTGACAGAAATAGTGTCACAGGTTCGATAGGAGTCGTTAGCCTCATACCTAATTTTTCAAAACTATTGGATGAAAAAGGGAACATAAATATTGAGACGATTAAGAAAGGTAATTATTCAGATCTATATTCTGTTTTCACAGCATTTAATGTGGAAAAGGCTCAAAAATTATATAAATCTAGTGAGGCTGTATATGAGGACTTCCTAACGGCAGTAGCAACAGGAAGAAGACTCAAAAAGGAAGATGTACATAAAATTGGTCAAGGTAAAGTTTGGTTGGGCTCAGATGCTATGAAAAATGGGCTCGTAGATGAAATAGGCGGGTTGTCAAAATGTATCGAAGACCTAGCTAGGAATCTGAAATTACCGGATTATTCAGTGATCGAAATTACTACAGTTTCAGGATTGAATTCGTTTTTTGAGGAAAATGTTCCTTTTGCAAATCTTATAAATCATTTGAATGAACTTGAATTAAACAAGGATTATTATTTTAGACCTATGAAATATTTTCCATACGATATAAAATAATACCAAAAAAACTTGAAAAAAATGATATACTTTGTTATAATAATGACACTGCAAAGATTAAAAAAAATATTTTTATTTATGAAAATAGAAAATATGGAGGATTAAAATGGTAAGGAAATTAAAAACTTCAAAAACTGCTGGAACAGCCAATAATCAGGTTGATATTTTAAAACAAGCTCAGACAATGCAACAAAGGATGCTAGAAGTACAAGAAGAATTAAAAACTAAAGAACTGGAAGCGTCTGTAGGTGGTGGTGCTGTCATAGTAAAAGTAAACGGACAGAAAGAATTGTTGGAGATTAAGCTGAGCGAAGAAATAATAAAGGAAGCTGCAAGTGACAAGGAATTGTTGGAAGATTTGATTACTTCCGCAGTGAAAGAGGCCATGAGACAAGCAGATCAAATGGCAGAAGCTGAAATGAATAAAGTAACAGGCGGAGTAAATATACCTGGGTTGTTTTAAGGGTAGGATTAATTGTTACTCTCAAGGTGTAGTGGGTTAATGTATCTATATGATGGAGGTCTGAAATAAATATGAGAGCTGATATGACAATAGTAGTATTGATAGTTATAATAGTAATGGTTATTTTATTTTTTATAAATGTAAAAGTTGTTCCACAATCAAGAGCATATGTTATCGAAAGAATAGGTAAATATAACAGAACATGGACAAGTGGATTCTATCTTTTATTACCATTTATGGATAAAATAAGAAAAGATGTTTCATTAAAAGAACAAGTGTTGGATTTTAGACCACAACCAGTTATTACAAGAGATAATGTAACGATTCAAATTGATTCTGTAATTTATTTGCAGATAACAGACCCAAAATTATATACTTATGGAATCGAAAATCCAACAAACGCAATAGAGAATTTGACAGCTACAACTCTTAGAAATATAATAGGCGGAATGGATTTAGAAGAAACACTGACATCAAGAGACAGGATTAATTCTGAAATGAGAATTATAATAGATGAGGCTACAGACCCTTGGGGAATGAAAATAACTAGAGTTGAGCTAAAAAACATTGATCCTCCTGTAGAAATTAAAGTAGCTATGGAACGACAAATGAAGGCGGATAGAGAAAAGAGGGAGTCTATTCTAAGAGCAGAAGGACAAAAACAAGCGGCAATATTAGTAGCTGAAGGAGAAAGAGAGTCTACAATACTTCGTGCAGAAGCAGCAAAAGAGTCTGAAATACTAAAAGCAGAAGCAATAAAACAAGCTATGGTCAAAGCAGCCGAAGGTAAGGCGGAAGCTATAAGAGTCATAAAAGAAGCAGGTGCAGATGATAAATTTTTAGCTTTGCAAGGACTTGAAACATTTGCCAAAATGGCTGATGGACAAGCAACGAAAATTATTGTACCAATGGAATTGCAAAATATAGCAGCGCTTACCGGTATTTTTGGTGATTTATTAAAAGATAAAAATAAATAAAATCAGAGATAAATACGAGATTAAATTCTGGATTGAAGATTCAAAATAATAATTGACAAAATGGATTATATATGATAAAATTATCAGGCGCATGATTAGGGGTAATCAGCTACCTCTATCAGCGAATAATGACTTTGGAGGTGTTTATATATGTATGCAGTTATCAAAACTGGTGGAAAACAATACAAAGTTGCTGAAGGTGACGTATTAAAAGTAGAAAAGTTAAATGCTGAGGTAGAATCAACTGTAGAATTAACTGATGTTTTAATGATTGGTGGGGATGGAACTTTGAAAATTGGTACTCCCAAAATTGATGGAGCTAGTGTTAGTGCAGAAATTCTTTCTCAAGGAAAAGGACCAAAGGTAATAAACTTCAAATACAAGCCTAAAAAAGCAACTCGTAGAAAAAAAGGTCACAGACAATTTTATACTGAAATAAAAATTGTAGCTATAAAAGCGTAGTAATGACTACTGTGCGAATTTACAGAAAGAATGGAAAAATAATAAGATATAGATCTTATAGACATTCTGGTTATAATATAATAGGAAATGATATCGTATGTGCTGCTCTTTCAATAATTTTACAAACTCCACTTGGTGGTATGCAAGATGTTTTGCAAATAGATCCCCAATATATAATGGGCGATGATGGTTATCTGGATGTAAATATGGAGAATGTATCGAATAAAGATAAAATGAAAGAAGCGGACATATTATTAGAAACAATGTTTGTGATGCTGAAGGAACTTAAAAAAGAATATCCTAAAAATTTAAAGCTTGTAGAGAAGGAGGTAAAATAGATGTTATTTAGATTGAATATACAATTATTTGCTCATAAAAAAGGACAAGGCTCTGTTAAGAATGGAAGAGACTCAAATCCTAAATATTTAGGAGTAAAAAAATATGATGGAGAAGTTGTAAAAGCTGGAAATATAATTGTAAGACAAAGAGGTACTATATTTCATCCTGGTGAAAATATGGGAATAGGGAAGGATCATACTTTATTTTCTTTAATAGATGGATATATAAAATTTGAAAGATATAGAAAGACTAAAAAACAAGTATCTGTATATACAGAAAAGCAATAATTTAAAAATATAATATACTTTAAAAATAAAAATTCACGGTCATACGTGAATTTTTAAATATTAGTAAAAATAAAACTAGAAAGATATATATTTTTCCTATTCTCTAAACATAATATAAAGATTTTAACTAGATGCTTGTAATAAATTTTTAGATGTGATAAAATATAAAAAATTGTTATTAAAGCTGAATTTTTAATTTTGATAACAAATTTGGAGAAAAGATGAAAAAAATAATTGATTTTTTTAAACCCAAATATATATGTATGGGGATTTCCCTATATCTTTTGGCTGATTTTTTCTTGGAAGGGCCACTTGAAAATATAAAATTTTTTTTGTACATAGACATGTATATAGGAAAAATTTGGATTTTAATTGGTTTGCTTATAGGTATAAATTTGATTTTAAGTTTTGTGATATCCAGTGATAAAAGGAAACTTTTCCCGATAAGTGTAGAATTTATAATTATAGGAAGCCTTTGTGTGGTATACCTATATTTTATGATTCAACTGAAGATACCATTTGAGAATAAAATAGCTGATCAAACGTTGTTAAGAAATTCCATAAATATAACTTTATTTAAAAATCAAATAGGGTATATACCTGCATACCTGTTTTATCTTTTATTATCTAAATTTAATTATTTAATTGTTTATACTGGACTTGTCGGAATTCTATTATTATCAATTACTATTTCTTTTGTATATCCCCTGATAAAGTGGATAGTAAATTTATATAGAGAATACATTCAAAAGGAAAGAATGAATTCTGAGATCGCATTAAAGAGAAAAGAAGCGAAAATAGAAGCTAGCGGAACTGAGAATAAAGAAAAAAATAATGAAAAACAATCAATTAAAATAGAGACTTTAGCAATAAATGAAATCATTAACAATGCGGGAAATGAAATGAAAGAAGAAATTAAAAAAGAAGAAAATAAAAAGGAAGAAAATAAAAAAGAAGAAAAAAGAGTAATGAAAATTGGAAGATCAGAATTTGAAAAAAATAAAAATGATTTAGTTAATAGTTTTGATTATTTCGTGGGGAAAGAAAGAAAACCTAAAATAGAAATAACAAATTCGGATAAACAATTTAATATAATCAAAATTGCAGGTGAAAACAAAAATAATAATAAAAATAATAAAAATAATAGTAATTTAACAAATAATATAAAAGAAAAAATCAGAGAAGAACTAAAAGAAGAATTGATGAATGAAATAAAAAATGAAATAAAAAACGAAATAGTAAAGGAGATTAACACAGAAAATATAAGAGAAAGTATAAAAGAAAATATAAAAGAAAATATAAAAGAACAAACAGAGTTAAAAGAGGTTTTAAATAATAATGTTGAAAAAGATCAATCGGAAAGCTCAAATGATAAAAAACAAGAAAAAAAAATTATAAAATTACCAAATCTTGTAGATATTTATGCAATGTTGGAAAAAGAACAAGAACAATTAAACGATAAAGAAAAAAAAGATTCCAAAGCAGTTCCTATAGTAAAACTTTATAAGAAATAAAATATATAAAAAATATAATTATAAAAATATATACAAAGATGTAAATGGGGAAGGTCATGATATTAGCATCTAAATCGCCGAGAAGAAAGGAAATACTAGAAAATGCTGGATTTAAATTAGAAATAATTGTATCTGATGATGATGAAAAAAGTGATAAAATAGATATAAGATCAAAAATATTAGAAATTGCAAAAAATAAAGTTCAGTCTATTGCATTGAAATATCCGAATAGATATGTATTAGGCGCTGATACAGTAGTAATATTAGATGAAATGATAATAGGCAAACCTTATGATGAACCAGATGCAATAAAGACACTAGAAAAATTATCTGGTAGAAAACATACGGTATTGACTGGATTTTCATTTATAAATGTATCTAAAAATATTGACGTAAGTGATTATGAGATGACCCAAGTCTTTTTTAGATACATTGATGATAGAATAATCAAATGGTATGTATCAACAGGGGAACCAATGGACAAAGCAGGTTCTTATGGAATACAAGGAAAAGGATCTATACTTATTGATAGAATAGATGGTGATTTCTTTAATGTAATGGGATTTCCAATTGCAAAATTTATCAAAAAATTGGAAAAAATAGGTATAAAAATAGATGATATTGATAAATTATAAAAATGATTATATTGAATGTCTGGTTTTCATAATACCTATATATTATAAATGTGCACTATAAATTATTAGAGGTGGATAATGAAGAATTTTTTTAGAACTGTACGAGGAATATTTTCTGAAGATTTAGGAATTGATCTTGGTACATCCAATACCCTTATTTGTGTTAAAAACAAAGGAATTATTTTAAATGAACCATCTATTGTGGCTGTTAATTCTAAGACTAAAGAAATAGTTGAAATTGGTGAAAGGGCAAAACAAATGATGGGAAGACTCCCAGTGAATTTCGAAACTATAAGACCTCTACAAAATGGGGTTATCTCTGAATATGAAATAACTGAAAAAATGCTTCGTATATTTTTCAAAAAAGTTAAACACAACAATTTATTTTCAAGTCCAAGAGTCATTATATGTGTCCCAGCGGGAGTGACTCCGGTAGAAAAAAGAGCAGTAATAGAAGTGACAATAGAAGCCGGCGCAAGAGAGGCTTATCTTATAGAAGAACCTATGGCAGCAGCAATTGGTATAGGACTGGATATATTCGAGCCAGAGGGTCATATGATTGTAGATATTGGCGGAGGAACGACTGAAATAGCGGTATTGTCATTGGGTGGAATAGTAGAAAAATCGTCATTTAAAGTTGCCGGAGATAAATTTGATGCTACGATTGTAGATTTTATACGTCAAAAGGATAGTTTGCTTATCGGAATAAAAACAGCAGAAGATATTAAAAAACAGATTGGAGCTGTTATGGATCAGGGAGAGAATGATGATGTATATGTCGAAATAAGCGGAAGAAGCGTATTAAATGGATTACCTAAGAATGTGCAGGTATATTCTTCAGAAATTGTAGAAGCTTTAAGTGATATAATCCAACAGATAGTAGAAGAAATAAAAGTAATATTGGAGAGAACTCCTCCGGAATTGGCTTCGGATATTAAGAAAAAAGGTATTTTTATAACAGGTGGCGGAGCACTTTTGAACGGTATTGATAAAAAAATATCAGAAAGTTTAAATCTAAAAGTAACAATTTCAGATGATCCGTTAAATGCTGTTATTAATGGTATAAACGTATTGTTAAAAGAGTTTTCGAGATATAGTAAAATCTTGATTTCACCTGAAACAGATTATTAATATAAAAAAATGGAAATGGCACTATATAAGAGGTGAAAGTTATGAGTATTAAGAATAAAATGGAAGCCATTATGCTTATTGGAGGAGACGAAATAAAAATAAGCGATTTGGCCAAACATTTTGAATTAACAGAAAAAGAAACCATAGATACTTTACGTGACCTAAAATTCGAAAGAAGGAACACCGGCATATCTCTAGAAATAACCGGAGATAATGTTTATTTTGTTACTAATCCAAAATATGGGGAAGATGTGACTAATTTTTTTGAAAGAGATTGGAAACCAAGAAAATTATCTGCAGCAGCTTTTGAGACTTTGACTATTATTGCTTATAAGCAACCAATTACAAAAAGTGAAATTGCGGCTATAAGAGGAATATTAGTAGATGGAGTAATATTTAGTCTTTTGGAAAAAAAACTTGTTCGAATATGTGGAAAGAAAAGCGGACCTGGAAGGCCTAATTTATACGAGGTAACTGATAAATTTTTGGGATACATAGGAATTGAAAACATAGAAGAACTACCGGGATATAATGATCTTAAAACCGGAAATATATATAATAAAATCGATATTTCTAAAATTATTGCTGAAAATATGAAAAATGAAGTAATAGATCCGAATTTATCAGAAAATGGTAAAATACCTGAAACTTCTAATTTAGATGAATCAGAAGAAGTTTTGTATGAACCCTATGAAGAACCTTATGAAGATGACGAAGAATTTGACGCAGAAAGTGTAGATTAAAAATGGAAAAAATCAGATTGAATAAATATCTAGCTGCTATGGGAATAGGCTCTAGACGTGAAATAGATAAGATGGTAGACGAAAAAAAAATCATGGTAAATGGTATTATTGCAAACCATGGATTGAAAATTGATAATAATGACGAAATAAAAATAAATGGAAAAAAAATAAAAAATTTACAAGAGAAAAAAGTCTATTATATATTAAACAAACCTATAAATGTATTATCCAGCGTAAAAGATGATAGAGGTAGAAAAACTGTAGTTGATTTGATAGAATGCAATGAAAAAATTTTTCCTATTGGTAGATTGGACTATGATACAACAGGATTGTTGTTACTTACCAATGATGGCGAATTATTTAATAAAGTGGTGCATCCTAGAGCTGAGATTTACAAAGAGTACATATTGGTAATGGCTGGAGGGTTAGAAAAAAATGGGCTTTTTTTATTAGAAAACGGTATAAAGCTGGAGGATGGACTCACATTACCTGCTAAAATAAAAATCTTGGACTATAAAGATAATAAAAGCACAATAAGTATATCAATTAGAGAGGGAAGAAATAGACAGATAAGAAGGATGTGCCGTGCTATAAATTGCAAAGTATTATCACTAAAACGTATAAAAATAGGCGAATTATCAATAGAGAATCTTAATGAAGGTGAATATAGAGAATTGACTGATGATGAGATAAAATATCTATATTCTATGTAAATTTTTTAAAGAGATAATAAAATTTTAAATATAAAACTGGAGGAAAAATGGCTTTAAGTAGAGAAGAGGTCTTAAATGTTGCTAAATTAGCTCGACTTAAATTTTCTGAAAAAGAAATAGAAAAATTCCAAGTAGATTTAAATAGTATACTTGACTATATTGATATGTTAAACGAAGTAGATATTTCCGGGATCGAACCTTTGACTAATGTAAATAAGGGTGTCAATAACTTGAGAGAAGATGTAGTGATAGAATCTTTGGGTGATATAGAGGCAGTATCTAATGCTCCGGTATCTTCTGGTGGTACTTTTATAGTTCCAAAGGTTGTAGGTGGTGAATAATGGAAAAACTTCATAAATTGAATTCTTTTCAAATAAGAGAAAAAATATTAAATAAAGAGATAAAATGTATTGATTTAGTAAATTATACTTTTGAAAGAATAGAAAAAATAGATAAAATAATTGATAGTTTTGTTTATTTAAGAAAAGAAAGTGCTTTAGAAGAGGCCAGAATAATTGATGAAAAAATTGTAAAAGGTGAAAAATTAGGTAAATTAGCCGGCATTCCGGTAATAATAAAGGATAATATGGTATCCAAAGGGGATATAACTACGTCTTGTTCTAAAGTTTTAAAAGGATATAGGGGAATATATGATAGTACGGCTGTAAAACGATTAAAAGATGCGGATGCTATCATAGTTGGGATTGGAAACATGGACGAATTCGCTATGGGAAGTAGTACAAAAGCATCATGTTATAAAATGACTAAAAATCCTTGGGATATTGAAAGAGTGCCGGGTGGAAGTAGCGGCGGATCTGCTGCTGCAGTAGCTGCGGAAGAAGTATTTTTGGGATTGGGAAGTGATACAGGAGGAAGCATCAGGCAACCTGCAGCTTTTTGTGGTATCGTAGGATTGAAGCCTACCTATGGTAGAGTATCCAGATATGGCTTGATGGCTTATGGATCTTCTTTTGATCAAATAGGGCCATTTGGAAAAAATGTAGCTGATGTAGCATTACTTCTAAATGTAATAGCCGGGGCTGATGAATATGATGCCACAGCAGAGAATGTGCCTGTACCGGATTATGAATCTTATTTGGGAAAAGATATTAAAGGACTCAAGATTGGTGTTCCAAAAGAATATTTTGTAGAGGGAATGAATGCTGATGTAGAAAAAGTAATAAGAGATGCTATAGAAAAATTCCGAGAATTGAGAGCAGAAATAATAGACATATCATTGCCACATACAAAATATGCTATACCTACATATTATGTTTTGGCTCCTGCTGAAGCAAGCTCAAACCTTGCCAGATACGATGGAGTAAGATATGGATACAAGGGAGAAAATGTAGAAAATATACTTGATTTATATGTTAATTCTAGGAGCGAAGGGTTTGGAGATGAAGTAAAAAGGCGTATAATGATAGGAACTTATGTTTTAAGTGCAGGATTCTATGATGCATACTTCAAGAAAGCACAGAAAGTAAGACATTTGATAAAGAATGATTTTGACAATGCTTTTAAGGATGTCGATATCATACTCACTCCGGTGACTCCAAATGTAGCTTTCAAGTTATCTGATCCAAAGACGCTTATTGATTTATATTTGGAAGATATTTTTACGCTTTCTGCAAATTTAGCAGGAATACCGGGATTGTCACTACCTGCGGGATTGGTGAATAACTTACCTGTCGGAGTACAATTGTTGGGAAAACCATTTGAGGAAGAAATATTGATAAAGGCTGGAAGTGCTTTTGAAGAAATAAGAGGATCATGGAAATTACCTGAATATTGATAAAACATATATAGTTTTTAAAAAAAGTTTTTAAGAAAAAAGAAAAAAAGAGAGGAGAATTATTATGCAAAGACAATGGGAATCTGTAATAGGTTTGGAGGTTCATCTGCAATTAAAAACAAAAACTAAAGTATGGTGCGGTTGTGATGCTGACTATGATAATGATTTGCCTAATACTCATACATGCCCTATTTGTTTGGGACATCCCGGTGCTCTTCCAAAATTAAATAAAAAAGTAGTCGAGTATGCTATAAAAGGTGCATTAGCTTTAAATTGTCAAATAAATAAAGAAAGCTCTTTTGATAGAAAAAATTATTTTTACCCGGACACTCCTAAAAATTATCAAATCACTCAATTTGATAAATCCTATGCGGAAAAGGGATTTTTAGAATTTAAACTTAAAAATGGAAAAGGGAAAAAAGTAGGGATTACTAAAATGCAAATAGAGGAAGATGCGGGTAAATCTATTCATACGGCACATGAATCATTGATTAACTTTAATAGAGCATCAATCCCACTTATAGAAATAATTTCTGATCCGGATATGAGATCATCTGAGGAAGCTTACGAATACTTGAATACATTGAAATCAATAGTTAAATATACAGGTATTAGTGATGTATCTATGGAGTTAGGTTCTCTCAGATGTGATGCCAATATATCAGTTATGGAAAAAGGAAGTACAAAATTTGGAACTAGAGTAGAAGTCAAGAATTTGAATTCTTTTAAGGCTGTTGCGAGGGCTATAGATTATGAGATTGGTAGACAAATATCTGCACTCGAAAATAATGAAGAGGTATATCAAGAGACTCGTCTTTGGAATGAAGAATTACAAATCACAAATGTGATGAGAAGTAAAGAAGAAGCCATGGATTATAGATATTTTCCTGAGCCTGATTTGTTAAAACTTGTAATAACTGACGGAGAAATAGAAACAATAAAGATTACAATGCCGGAAACAAAAGTGCATAGAACAGAAAGATTTTTAAATGATTACGGAATACCAGAATATGACGCAGGTATTTTGTGCGAAGATATCGAACTTTCAAATTATTTCGAAGAAGTTTCTAAGTATTCATCTAATCCAAAAGCGGGTGCTAATTGGATTTTGGGTGATGTATTTAGAATATTGAAAGAAAAAGATATTTCAATAGAAAAGTTTCCTATGTCTCCTGAAACTTTGGGAAAAATTATTAAATTAATAGATAATGGTACTATTTCAAGTAAAATAGCAAAGGATTTATTTGAGAAAAAATTGGTAGATGATAGAGAACCGGAAGTTATAGTCAGAGAAGATGGAATGATACAAGTCACAGATAGAGGAGCTATCGAGGATATTATCAATGAAGTATTAAAAAATAATATAAAAATGGTGGAAGATTACAAAGCTGCCGATGATGGAAGGAAACCTAGGGTTTTAAAGGGATTGATTGGGCAGGTAATGAAGATTTCAAAGGGGAAAGCTAATCCTAATCTTGTTACGGAGATTATTGAGGAGAAGTTGAAGTAAGTAGGGAGAATTTTTATACAACCTAAAAACAGAGCCTGATTTCAAAATCAGGTTCTGTTTTTCATTACAAATAAGTAATTAATAAAGTAGTCTGAAAACTCTTGAAATGGAAAAAAGAAAGCCTATAAATGCAATAAACATAAATATAGTAAAAAGTATAAATCCTATTTTGGTTATACTATAAAAGTATGCTATAGCAACTTCCAGATCTTTTCCGTTACCAGAAATTAGAGATTGTTTTAATGCGGAACCACCTTTAAAGCATTTTGAAGAACATAAAAATACCGGTATAGCAAAAACGATGAAAATAAAAAAATACACAAAAGAGCCAGCAGAAGAATCCATATAACTGGAATTGCGAGAAGCTATAGCGTAAAATAGGGAAAGAGTACCGAATAAGGCCAAACTAATATACCCAAGTATTCCAACGGTTTGATAATACCCGCCGGTAAAACGCATTTTTTGTTTAAAATCATCGTCCATATCAAAAGATAAATAAAGATTATCAGATTCTTCGATATCTTTTTCTATATTTATTTTATCATTGATTGTATTATCATTTATGTTATCATTATTTATATTGTTGTTATTATTTTCGAAACTACTATTTTCCATAATTTTACTCCTTTAGATTTAAATGTTTTTAATATTGATATAATGTCCTAAATAAGTGAAATGATCTTAATGGATGTTGAAACTATTATTAATATTATAGTTAGTTTGACAGAAAAAGCATTTCTAAGAAGTGCCATCTTCAATATTTCCCCATCATTTTCTGCTATGGATTTTTTAAAAAAAGTACCGGTTTTGAAGACAATTGTTTCTATATAAATGTCAAATGTGGTTAAAAGAAAAGCGGATATAAGAGTAAAATAATAATAATAATAACCAGAAAATCTGGAAAGTCTACTTAGCATTATAATAGAACCAATAATACCCAAAATTCTGATTATTATAGTTGCAACAGAGATAAAATGACAGTAAAATCCTAAAAAATTAATTTTTTTGTATAAATCGCTATCTAATTTTATAAATATTTTGTTTTCCATGGAAACCTCCTGAATTTATTTGATGTGATTAATTTTTCTGGTAACTCTTCTAATAATCTTATTGTATGGATCCTAAGATATTTTTATTCTTTTCGGGTTAATTATTTGCCTTTTTTGCTTAATAGTGATTTTTTCTTTAGTTGTTTTACTATCTTGTTCTCATTAAAAATAATTTCAAAAGCTTCTACATCATAATCTCTTTCATTCATTTTTATCATCTCCATTTATTTTTATTATTTATCTTGAGATATTTTATTATTTTTAAATTCTTTTACAAAGGATACGGTTCATCCTACAGTACACGTTATAGTGCTATTTTCTGTTAGATATGGTTGTTCATTTATTGTTGCATCCGTTCCGCTCATCTGTGCCACAATTTGTGGAGGCGATAAAAGATAGATTACATTTGCTATTTCTACAGTTTGGAAATGGTGTTATATGAATATTACGGTTTAAAGAAACCTCCAGTCCGGACAATGGAAACCGATTAGTTATTATCCAGCATAACCCGAATTTAACAGTTAATTTATAAAAAAGCCTTTATTTAATCTCTTATTTATACTTTCCTGAGGCATTTTATTATTGTCTTTTTTTATTGCAATTATTATTTGATTACATCTTTTTGTGATGACTATGCGAACTCCTCTATTTGCTAAATTTATCTCTTTATTTAAAGGAATCGTAGCTGTTTTTTTAATGACGTAGCATTGCATAATTTTCTTATCTAGTTCAGTTTTATAATTGCCTTGAACAAATTCCTTGTCTAGCACAACTAACTCCAATATTGCAATATCTGTACTATATATGTTCCAACCAAGTGCATTTAAAAGTTCATAATAAATTCTTCGTTATATCTTTTCCTAAGATTTTCTCTTAATATTCTTCTACCTTGCTTTATCTCCCACAAATGTTTGTAATTCACATGAAGTGAAAAATAAACTTAAAAAACACATTATGATTATGGATAATATTTTTTTCACATTTATTTTCTCCAAAATTATCCTAATATTTTATATAAATTAAAAACTACTTATTTTTAAGTAATCCTAGGATGTATGAATTTATAGTCATGTATTTCTTATTTTTAAAAAATCATGATTTTTATTTGAGGGATGTTACTATTATTATTACCATTATATTTTTTATTTGTCAAATTTTATAGAAATTTCATATAAATTATTGATTATTATATTAAGAACTCATTGCTTTTCTTTGAATTTCTCATTATTTACAATGTTTTTAGCTGTTTTAATTAATTTTAATATATATTCCATTTTATATAA
>JAITPM010000037.1 GCA_031289425.1 Fusobacteriaceae bacterium | reverse complement strand
AATGCCACTAATATTTATAAACGGAGATAAAACTTATGCAATAGATGGAACACATGGAAGTGAAGTTATTTTTATAAAATTAGATGACTTAAATAGTCCAGATGTATTGGAGATATTGGGGCGTGAATTAGGGCATTTAAACAATTATGATACTGGTGAAAGTACAGCGGATAATGTAGGAGGTAAAATAAAAGTAAGTGTTGCTCCAACTAATACTAATGGAAAGTATGATGATTATCTAACTGGTTTGAGACCGAGTTATGAGGGATTTTTAACTGTGGATGAGGTTGGCAATTGTCGGCTGTTATTCCTGAGGATTGGAAGGAAGAATATACTATAGGGATATCTTATTCTAGATCAATATCATATTATGGAATTAAGGTAAATATGGGTACAACAGATTATTTGATAAGAAATCAAGATGATATTGCAAAAAACAATGATATGACATCAGTAAATACACTAGATGGTACATTAGGAATAGGAACACCTGATATAGGGTATACTCTAGTCATATATTAAAATTAAAAAATAATAACAAGTATTGGAGAGATTAGATGAATATTGATAATTTAAAAGAAATTTTGAATTCATTCGGCCCGATAAAGAATTGTGTCGTATTATTTATTTTTGGTGTAATATTGATTTGTGGATATATTTTTAATTGGAAATGGCTATATCCATCAAGGCGAACTGTTATAAATTATAACCCCGGCATAAGAAGGATTCTGGTATTGATTACTGGAATAATACTTATTGTTTGTAGTATTATATTTTTTATATATAGAAACAAATTAAATTGGAATTAAATAATTATAGAGGAGGTTTTTTATGGGACTTTTTCATATTGAGCATTCGGATTTGGAAGATGGAAATATTTATTTTATGATTAATGTTTCAAAAATGTTTGGAACTTATACAATAGATGTGAGCTACATAGAAGAATATATGGAATTTTTTGAATTTTTCAATAAAAAATTTTTAAAATAAAATTAAAAAAAAGAGACATATTATAAAAAATAGGAAGGTTATACCTTCCTACTAAAAACTATTTATCAAATTTTACATTTGGTGCCTGAGAAGAGACTCGAACTCTTACGCCGTGAAGCACCAGATCCTAAGTCTGGCGTGTATGCCAATTTCACCACTCAGGCATATATATCTGATGTAAGATGTTATCACATATTTACATCGACTAACTTATTTTTAAATAATGGTGCCGCTCGTCGGACTCGAACCAACCGCCTACTGATTACAAGTCAGTTGCTCTACCAGATGAGCTAGAGCGGCATTATTAATAATTTATGGCGGGAGTGACGAGACTCGAACTCGCGACCTCCTGCGTGACAGGCAGGCGCTCTAACCAAACTGAGCTACACCCCCTAATTTTTTATATGGTGGTCGCTATAGGACTTGAACCTATGACCCCCTGCTTGTAAGGCAGGTGCTCTCCCAACTGAGCTAAGCGACCGATTATTTTGGTGCGTCATACAGGATTTGAACCTGTGACCGCCTGATTAAGAGTCAGATGCTCTACCAGCTGAGCTAATGGCGCATTTGGAGCGGGAAACGGGACTCGGACCCGCGGCATTTACCTTGGCAAGGTAACACTCTACCAACTGAGTTATTCCCGCAAGCATCATATATAATAACATAAATAATAATTTTTTGCAACCCAATTTTTAATATTAAAACTAAAAATTTTTTATTATAAATATCTAAAGGTATTTATTTAAATTATAAACTATCAAAATATTTTTTGCAACAGATTTTTTGCCCAATAAAGTCCTAAAATATAAGGCAGATGCTATTGTCATTTTTTATTTCTTTAAAAAATCTTCTCTTGCCGGAGTAAATATATCCAAAATTTTACTATCTTCCAAGGCAATTAAACCATGTACAGAGTTAGGTGTTATGTAATATGAATCCCCAGCGATCAGAATACTATCAGGTTTTCCTTCTTCATAAAAAGAGACTTTCCCGGATACTACATAAGTTATTTGTTCATGAGGGTGGCTGTGCTTTGATCCTTGTGCGCCATTTGCCATGCTCAATTCTACAAGCATTAATTTTTCACTGTGACTGAGAATTTTCCTTTTTATTCCGGTAGAAACTTGTTCTATGATTATTTCACTGTTTTTGGTATGCATGTTCTCCTCCCAAATAAATTAATGCGAATATAATATTTTAATAATAGCATATTTTTATAAATTTTTCAACTGTAGCTTCTAAAATATATATTTATAATTTTGACATAGATGAAAAATATGTTTATTTGAATATAAATTATTAAAATATTAAATGTTATCCGAGTATAAAACTAAAATACTAAAACATTAATTTTCTTTATTTTTTTAGGTATAACATCATTTTTTGTTCTATAAAAGAACTATTTGTATATAAAAAATATTATTAATTATATTGACAAAAATAAAAAATATACTATAATTATTATATGATTGAAATTCGTTTCATATTATGAAATAAATTTCATAAATTTTTAAATAATAATTTTAGGAGGATGATGATGTAATGTCAAAAAAAATTGGTTTTATTGTTTTAACTATGTTAGTTTTATTTGGTACTTTTGCATTTGGAGCAGGTGTAAAAACATTACAAGTGGGATTTACCACAGCAGCTAATGAGGATGATCCATATTATGTATTTGGAACTCAATTTTCAAGATTGGTTAAAGAAAAAAGTAATGGAAAAATAGAAATTGATGTAATGGGTGGCGGACAATTAGGCCAAGAAAGAGAAATGTTCGAAGGAATGCAATTAGGTACCGTGGATTTAGCAATAATGACAAATGCTTATGCAAGTAATTTCGTTTCAGCATCTGGAGTTTTTGACCTACCATTTATTTTTAAAAATAATAAAATTGCAGCAGAAGTCTTAGATGGTGCATTGGGACAAGCCGTTTTAAATGAATACACAGGTCAAGGAGTAAAAGCTTTGGCATGGGGAGAAGGCGGATTTCGACATTTAGTTACAATGAAGACAGAAGTAAGAAAACCGGCTGATTTTACTGGATTAAAAATTCGTTGTATGGAAACAAAGACATATATTTCTACATACAATGCTTTAAAAGCTAATGCAGTTCCTATGGCTTGGTCAGAGACAATAACTGGATTACAACAAGGAACTATAGACGGATTGGATATTCCTATAAGTGTAATATATTCTAACGGATTCCCAGAAATTGCAAAATATTTAAATCTTACAGGACATTTTTATTCTCCATTAATAATGTGTATTTCAAATGAAGTATGGAAAGAATTAACTCCTGAAGAACAAAATATATTGAGTGAATCTGCTATAGCAGCAGGTAAATTATGTAGAGAACATAATGCTAGAGTAGAAGGAGAATTATTAAAGAAAATGAAAGATGCAGGAATGAATATTATAGAAGATGTAGATATTCCTTCATTCCAAGCTCTTTTAAAGGATTTTTATGGGGATCAAAAGAGTTCTATAGGTGGAACTTTTGTAGATGATTTATTGAAAGAATTGGAAACTAAAAAGTAATTATTACTAAGAAAGTTATATATTTTTTAATTTACATGTTTTCCGAGATTGGAATGGTGAGATTATGAAAAATTTGGATAAATTAGGTAATACTATTGATAAAGCAGTAAATATATTGATCGTAATATTTTTTTCAGTTTTAATATCTTCTTGTGTATTGCAAGTTTTTACACGTTATGTCTTAAATAAAGCGTTTTCTTGGACGGAAGAGCTTGCTCGATATACTTTTATATGGGCTAATCTTCTAGGTGCGGTTATTTGTACAAAAAAAGGCACACATGCCACTGTTACTGCTTTGTCAGAGAAATATCCGCCGGGTCTAAAACGAATAGTAGGAGCTTTTATACAGGTAGTAGTAATGCTTATTGCTCTAGTTATGATCAGATATGGAGTAAAGGTAACTTATATGACTATACGCCAAACTAGTGCAGCAATGAAAATAAGTATGGCGCTTGTTAATTCATCAATACCAATCTGCGGAATTTTAATATTTATACATTCTTTCGTACATCTGGTGAAACTAATTGAAGAATATAGAGTATCAGAAAGAGGTGATGCCAAATGATAGGAACTACTTTTGCGCTCATGATGATTTTTATAGTGATAGGAATACCGGTGGCATATAGTATAATAGGCTCTGGAATAATATTTCTTTTATCAACTGGAATGAAGCCTCTTACATTAGTATGTCAAAGATTGGTTAATGGACTCGATTCATTTCCATTATTGGCTGTTCCATTATTTATATTAGTTGGAGAACTGATGGATAGTGGCGGAATATCCAGAAGAATGGTAAAATGGGCTGAGAGTTTGGTAGGATGGCTTCCCGGTGGTCTTGGTATTGTTACAATCGTTTCATGTGCATTATTTGCGGCTCTGACAGGATCTGGTCCGGCCACTGTAGCTGCTATCGGTGGGATAATGATTCCATCCCTCGTAGAAAATGGATATAGTAAAGAAACATCGGCTGGGTTGGTAGCGGCAGCAGGAGCTCTGGGTCCTATAATACCGCCGAGCATTCCTATGATTATATATGGTGTCACTATGAGTATATCTATACCAAAGATGTTCATAGGGGGAATTATCCCCGGATTACTTATAGCTGGATTTTTAGTAATCGTAAACAGTATAATTGCACTTAAACATCCTGAAATATTAAAACATAAAGGGAAAAAATTTACTTTTGAAGAATTTTTAAAAAATACATGGTCTGCTCTCGGCGCTTTGATGATTCCGGTAATTATTTTAGGTGGAATCTATGGTGGAATATTTACTCCTACAGAAGCGGCTGCGATTGGCGTTGTATATGCATTGTTCATTGGATTATTCGTATATAGAGAAGTAAAAATAAGAGATTTACCAAGAGTTTTGATTAAATCTATGGAGACGGCTGCTATGGTTAATTTCATAATTGCAGCAGCTAATTTATTATCTTGGATTATGTCTGTTACAAAAGTTTCTACAAAAGTGGTAAATTTCCTTATGACTTTTGTATCAAACAAAGCTACTTATCTTTTAGTTCTAATGTTGCTATTATTCTTCGTTGGAGCATTGATGGATACTGTGGCAGCTATAATAATAATAGCTCCTATTATTGTTCCGCTGGGGGTAAAACTAGGATTGGATCCACTGCATCTTGGAATGGTTTTTGTTATAAATCTTGTAATAGGGTATGTTACTCCTCCATTCGGATATAATTTATTTACTGCTTGTTCGATAACCGGATTAAGATTTGATAAAATCGTAAAAGGGGTACTTCCATTTTTAATAATTGAGATGGGAGCAGTAATGTTATTTGCTTATGTGCCGATACTTACTACATGGTTACCTAGATTAATAATGGGAAACTAGCGATGTAGCAGAGTTTAAATAATTTTATAGGAGTGGTTATTATGCCTAAAAATGAGAGTACTTTTGATATAGAAATAAACATGAAGGCAAAAGAATTGATAAAAGGTTCTTATGATTTACATATTCATACGATTCCTTCCCATGTGAAAAGGTCACTAGATGATTTTCAATTGATGAAAGAAGCTGACGAAGCACAAATGGCAGGAGTTTTAATAAAAAATCACTATGAATCTACTGGTTCGAGGGCGATATTAGCTAATAGAACTGGGAATTTTAAAGTCAAAGCTTTTGGAGGCATTGTATTAAACTGGCCTGTAGGGGGATTAAATCCTTATGCCGCTGAAAGTTCACTTAATTTGGGGGGCTCTATTGTGTGGATGCCTACACGGGATTCTTATAATTGTCTATTGAGCGGAGATATGCCCGGAGATTTTTTTGAAAGACCTGGAATAAAAATTTTAGATGATTCAGATAAATTATTGCCTGTTGTATATGATATATTTGATGTAGTATTAAAATATAATGCTTGTATCGCAACCGGACATCTATCTCCAAAAGAATCGGTCATTCTCTGTAAAGAAGCTAGAAAACGCAATCTAAAAACTATATTGACTCATCCCGAATGGGAACGAACTGTAGTATCAAAGGAAATACAAAAAGATATGGCAGCTATAGGGGTAAGAATAGAAAAATGTTGGTATAATATAGCAGAAAACAATTGTACAGAAGAGTATATGATTGATACAATTAAATCTATCGGCGCAGAGCATATTTATATCAGTACTGATAGAGGACAAATCGATAGGGAACACCCTGTAGATGCTATGGTTAAATTTATTGAGGTTCTATTGAAAAATGGATTTAATGATGATGAAATTAAAAATTTGACGTGTAATGTAGCAAAATCTTTGGTAAATTAACAATGTAATATTTACCATATTTAAACATTTTTATGGAATATTAAAAGCCCTGCACGTAATAATTGCAGGGTTTTTGAATGCATAAAATATTATTGAATGGATAAAAATTTAGGTAAATATGGATTTAGATTATGACATGTGATATAATAAATTATGAAGGAATTTTAAATGCTAGTTTTTTGAAGGATTGAAAATATTAAATTTTTGCTACTTACGTGATGATTGGGCGTATAGATTGCCCGTTCAATATATATCATTCAAAAATGGAGGGAATATGGATATCAAAGAAATCAAAAATAATGCAAGAGAAAAAATGAAGGGATTATGTGCTATCTGTAAAATATGTGATGGAGTATATTGCGCAGGGCAAGTACCAGGAATGGGTGGTGCCGGAAGCGGTCAATCTTTCAAAAGAGCCCATGAGAAATTACGAGATATATCTGTTATAATGAGAACTGTACACGGTGTTACCGACCCAAAATCTGAAATTAATTTGTTTGGAGTAAATTTATCCTTTCCATGCATAGGAGCACCGATAACAGGGACAAATATCAATATGGGCGGCGGAATAACAGAAGATGAATATTGTACTGATGTTTTGAAAGGTGCAATAGAGGCTGGAACGATAAGTATGATAGGTGATACCGGCGATCCGACTTGTTTTGAGCATGGTATTAAGACAATAAAAGAAAATGGTGGAAAAGGTATCGCAATTATAAAACCTAGAACCAATGAAGAAATAATAAAACGTATAAAGATTGCAGAAGAAGCAGGCATTGTAGCTGTTGGAATGGATATAGATGGAGCAGGTCTTATTACAATGAAATTATTTGGTCAACCCGTCGGCCCAAAATCTTATGAAGATATAAAAACATTGGTACAATCTACAAAATTACCATTTATTGTGAAAGGGATATTGAGCGTAGATGAAGCTAAGCTTTGTGCTGATGCAGGAGTTGCCGGAATAGTTGTATCCAATCATGGTGGTAGAGTACTAAATAGCACTTTGGCACCTTGCGAAGTGTTAGAGGAAATATCAGAAGCTGTCGGAGATAGAATAACTGTCCTTGCAGATGGATGTGTCAGAGAGGGCGTAGATATATTGAAGTATTTGGCATTGGGTGCAAAAGGAGTATTAGTAGGAAGACCACTTATTTGGGGATCTTTAGGTGGAAGAACAGAGGGTGTAAAACTAATATTTGAAACATTAAAAAATCAATTTATACAAACTATGATTTTGACTGGTACAAGTGATGTCAACAATGTAAATAAAAGAATACTTTCAAAATAAATTTATTAATATACCATAATAAAAGCAAGGATAAATCCTTGTTTTTATTATAGGTTTATATTACTTCTCTTCCTTTTATACTTAAAAATCTTTTGCATTGCTGCTCTTTATTATAACCAAGTAAAACGCCAAGAATGAAATCCTCCTCGGGTGAAAAATCTTTCAGAGATTTTTTATTAAATGCTCTTATAACCGCAACTGATTCTCTACTTCCAAAAAATATATTTGCATAATCAGATTTTAATTCTTCTACTATGAATTCATAATTGCATTTAGTCAATTGTTCAATAATTGCATTTATATTTTTCTTTGGAGCCGTAAATAGAGATAAATTTCTTAATCCCTTATTTAATTCATAAAGCATATGAAAAAACACGCCTAATTCCACTCTTTCGTTTATGCTCATAATTCACCATCCTAAATTTAGATTATTTCCCAATTTTAGCTATCCAGTCATTCACTCTTTGTTCTGTCAGGTCGCTTTGGTTATTTTCATCTATTACGAGTCCAATAAAATCATCGTCTATTACAGCTTTAGAATTTGAAAAATCATATCCATCAGTTGAAGTTTGTCCTACTACTGTAATTCCTTTATTTTTTATTTCATCATAAATGATTCCAAGAGCATCTACAAATGAATCTCCGAAGGATCCTTGATCTCCAAGACCTACGAAGGCAACAGTTTTACCGGACAAATTTTTAGTCTTTAATTCATCAAGGGCACCTACCCAGCTATCTTGTAAATCTCCCATTCCCCAAGTAGAAGAAGCAATAATTATTCTATCGTAATCATCTACTTTCGATACTTCAGAAGCTTCAAAAACATCTGCATTTAAAAGTTCACCTATTTTTTTAGCAATAGTTTCCGTATTTCCTGTTGAACTTCCATAAAAAATTCCAGTTTTCATATCAATATCTCCTTTTTTTATTTTATATTCATAATATTCGAATTATAAAATAATTATAATATATTTTATTTGTTATGTCAAATATTTTTTATTAAAAACAATTTTATTTAAAATAATGAGTTTATGTTTTTAATATATAAAATTTTAATACATAAAATAAGTATTCAAATTTTTCATCAGATATTGACATTTGAGAAAAATGTTATAATATCTAAATATGAAAGCAAATATAAGAGGAGGCTTATTTTATGAAAAAATTTTATCTGTTTGTATTATTTACTATTATATCTTTTGGTGTCTTGAGTGCTCCCAAATTAGGAAATAAATATGAATTGAAAACAGTTATTTCTGTAGAAGGAAGACAAGGAATTGCTGTGGATAAAGATTTTTATTATGTATCTAGCAGTACTGCTCTGTACAAATATGATAAAACCGGAAAATTATTACTTAAAAACGATAATCCTTTTATCGGATTAGAAAAAGAAGCTAATCATTTTGGCGATATTGATGTATGGAATGGAGAAATTTATACAGGAATAGAAATATTTGAATTTGGTGTAAGTAAAAATATACAAGTCGCTGTATATGATGCCGAAACTTTAACTTATAAATATTCAATCCCATGGAATGCTGATTCTGGACAAGTGGAAGTATGTGGGTTAGCTGTAGATCGTGATAAAAATGCTGTATGGATGGCCGATTGGACAAAGGGAAGATACTTGTATCGATATGACCTAAATACTAAACAATACGATGGTAAAATACATTTGAGACCGGATCCTCAATATACGCAAGGTATTTTTATTATAGATGGAAAGGTATTGATTTCAGCTGATGATGGAGATGCAGACTTTGATGAAAGCGACAATATTTATATAGCAGATATTTCTGATTATAAAAAAACAGCCACTTATGTGACTTTATTTAGAGAAATGAAAGATTTTAAAAGAGCCGGAGAAATAGAAGGTCTTTCTATAGATCCTGTCAATGGAGATTTATTGGTACTTACTAACAGAGGAACAAAAATAGATAGAGGAATGGCTGTAGGCTTCTATGATGGGTATAGCGCAGAGCTTCATGAATTATATGTCTATAAGAAAAAATAAACAAATAAACAAATAAAAATATTATAATAAAAAATACCTTATTAGATAATAGGGTATTTTTATTTGAAATTTTTTAAAATCTTAATTTTTTACAAATTTCCCTTTGACATTTGTTAACATGTTGCTATTTTCCGAATCACCTATATATTCAATGTTAAAATTAATGTCAGAGGTAATGTTGGTATCATTATCCGATAGTTCAAATTCTCCACTGAATATAATTTCATTGTCATCTTTTGTAGTTCCTTCAATAAAAACTTTGTATTTGCCTTCCGGGATTTTGTTTTTGTTTTCATCTGTACAATCCCAAGTGTAGATTACATTTGGATTTTTGGGAGTGGGGCCTACTGATCCATCCAAGCTTTCAAGATTCTTTTTTGCTATTTTGGATGAGGCTACCCATTTTGGTATAGAAGTTTCTCTTTTTTTAAAACCACCTTTTCCTGTAAATTCTGTAACAAATAATGTTTTGATGTATTTACCGGTTATATCTTCTATCCAAATTGCAAACTGATTGCTTCCATGTGTAGACTGATGTGTGTAATTAAACGATATATATAGTTTTGAGCCTTGATCTTTTATAGAAGCTCCTAAGAGAGCAGGATAATATAAAGTATTGTTGGATCCAATAGCCATTAGACACGAAATAAATAAAGAAAAAAATAATTTTTTCATTTATAAACACCTCTCATAATAATTATTAAAAAAAAATTGACTATATAATAATATCATGTTTTTAAGTAATTTAGTAATATTATAAAGTGTATATTTAATGAATTATATACAAAATATATATTATTATTTTAATATTTATATAAAATAATGTGAAAATTTTATTTGGGTTTTGATGTCATGTACTCGTATTGTTTCAATATACATTGAATTTGCCCTTAGTAATAAATTCACTGATATATTTGGCTGTTCCTACTTTTTTATGGATTTCTTTATGTATTAATGGCAAAAAAAGAGTATCTTTAGCGGTATTTAATTCACATTCTTTTCGGCTATATATTCCATCATTATATTCACCTAGCCATTTACTGAAAAAACCATAGGATTCTGTTCCTATAATTATTCCTATTTCTATTTTGGGGTTATTTATAATGAATTTTTTACCTTTTTTTAAGACTTTTAAAGGCTTAAATATTCTATCTAATATTGGGAAAATTCTTTTTAATCTTCTTCTGATTACAGAATCACGAAGAGGAGAAGCAATGAATATTATTTTATCTACAATTTTTTGGACTTCTTCATTGTATAGTGTTTTTTCAATCAAAACACCACCCAATCCATACCCTATTAAAATTATTTCATCTTCTTCTGATAATCCTTCATCTTTTAAATCTAATAAAAAGTTTTGTAGTATATTCACAGATTTATCCATTGATGGAAAAGTTAAAGGGAAATTTAAATTATCAACTTCATAACCTAAGGAAGTCAAATTATTTTCTAAGCTTTCCATATCTCTAAAAGTTTTCATAAATCCATGAACTAACACTAGTCTATAACTCATAAATTCCCCCTCTTAATTTTTCTAAGATTTCAAGAATTTTGTACTTTAAATATACCATATATTTTATAAAAAAACTATAATAAAAATATTATAATAAAAAATCTATTATATACTTAGAAATAATAATATTAAATGATAAAAATATCTCTAGCATGCCAATATTACTAGAGATATAAAAACAAATAGAATCGCTGTCTTTATTTTTAAAATTTAACTGTTTTAGGCGGGTTATCTGAAAAATCATAGAATACGGCAGTCACTTCATCTAAATATAGTGCCTCAAATGTCGGGTTAGCCGGATTTCTATATATGGATTCTACGAAAGGAGAATGTTTTAATATTGCTTCTTTTATCTTTGTATCCTTAGTAAAAACCACTTTTGCACTTACTCTTACCCATTTAAATTCCGGAGAACACGAGCAAATCTGTACATTTGGATTTTTTACAAGTTCCTTATAGACATTTTTATCGTTTCCTGTACAGAAATACAACTTGCTATTAGATTCGAACATAAATTGAAACGGTCTGACTTTTGGATTCCCATCCAACCCTACTGTAGAAAAGAATTGTATAGGGTTTTCAGTAAGAAATTTTACAACTTCGTTCATTTTTATATACCTCCATTTTTTTAAATTATAGTCGTTAAAGTTTATATTACAAATAGAACTAAAATCCTAATCTTGTCTTTATAGAAAGGAGATGTCCTGTGTATTTTTCAAATTTTATAGCTTGATCCTTAGAAAAAAAATCTTTTTCGCTCACATCTATTACAATTTTATCATTTTTATTTTTATTGAAAACTACTTGTCCATTTTCTTCACTTACTTTAAGTCCAGTCAATTCACTATATTTTATTTCCTCTACTTGATATTCAGATTGTGCAACCATTGATCCTGTAAATAAATCAGCATAGACAGGCATTAAAACAGTTCTATTGTCATCGTATCCTACTATATATTGGACTACCTCTTGTTCGTAGCCACCACGTCTTTTGAGTCCTACTAAACGAAGAGCCGCACGTTTTCCCACTTCTTTTGCGAAATCTTTTGCTGCATCAGAAAATTCTTGCCCGGATGCACCGGCAATCAATTCAAGTCCGGAATAATTTGAATAAGAATTAGTAACTGTATCCTTCATTAATTGAGTTGTATCTACATTTTCTCTTACGGCTTTTGCTCGTTTGTTAAAAAAAATCGGGATACCTACTGCTGCAATAATAAAAACGATAATAAAGATAATATATATAGTTGGTAATTGAGACATAAATTCCTCCTTAAAATATTTATGGTTTTTTAAATTATAGATTAGTTTTTTGATATAACTTTAAATAAGACAAGGTAGTAAAATATTAGTTACCAGATTTTCCAAAAATGTTTTATCAGCTTGACTAAACCTATTGATTATAGGTGCATCTAAATCCAGCACTCCATAGATACTATCATTAATAATTAACGGCACGACTATTTCACTTTGACTGGCACTATCACATGCTATGTGTCCCGGAAATTCATGCACATCAGGAACTACTACTGTTTTTTTTGTAGTAGCTGAATATCCGCATACACCACGATCAAAAGTTATCTTCGTACATGCAGGCCTCCCTTGAAAAGGGCCTAAAAATAATACATCATTTTCTTTTAAATAAAATCCGGCCCAATTTAGGTTTGGCATAGATTCCATAATAAGGGCAGATATATTAGCCAAATTGGAATAGAACGGTAGATTTTTATCCACCAAATTTTTGGCTTGTGCCAGCACTAAATCATAATTTATCTCATAGGACATAAGGTTTCCTCCAAAGTTTTTATTTATATATTATTTACTTTTTAAAACAGAAGTAAAGTTTTTATCCAAATTGGCAATGGTTAAAAATAAATCAGTATTTTTTTCGATGGTTGCCAATTGAAAATCTGGGGCATATCTGTATAATTTGCCATCTATTACCAAATATTTGCTTACATTAGTATATAGGATATCATTCATTCTGGAAGACATGTATTCGCTGCTATTTACTTGAACCACGTCACTTATATATATCAACTTTGGAGAAATAATATAATAATCTATATACCGATTTGCATTTTCTGTCGAATAAAAAAACTTATATCTCAATATTAATTTTTCTTCCTCAAAATAACGAAGAATAGTTAAACCATCGTCAGAATTTTCGGCACTTTCGATTTTCAAATTTTGAGTACCTTCTAAAGCATCATCACTATACAGAACTATAAAACGTTCCATATACTGGTTTATTTGTGATGTATACCCATCCATTAATTCTTTACTGATAGAAGATGAATAAACATTGGTGGATATGGAAAGAATAAATAATAATGCTATTGTTAAAAATTTATTTTTTATTTTCATATTATGGTCTCCTAAGTATGCTTGATTTTTAGATTTATTCTTGATTTTTTAAAAAAGATATTTCTATTCATATTAAAATAATTAGAGTATAAATGTTTCGTGAATTGTTTATTGATAAAGAATTTTTTATTGTTTTTACCCATATTCCATGTTATCACAACTACAAAATTTTATCAATACAAATATAAAAATTTCTAAAATTTTATAATTTGTGATATAATAATATGATATAATAGTATGCAATGTAATTTTACTGATTTTTTAGGTGGTGTAATGAGGAATTTGTTAAAAATGATAAGGTATAGATTGGAGTATGTCGGATTTTTAGTTTTAAAAAAAATGTTTTTATGTTTTCCAGAAAAATGCAGATTTAAGTTGGCAGAGGTAATGGCAAATTTTGCTTATATGATAATTAAAAAAAGGAGAATTATTGCTCTCACTAATTTAGAAATGGCTTTTCCAAATATGCCTGAAAACGAGAGAATAAAAATTGCTAAAAAATCTTATCAAATAATGGCAAAAGGATTTCTCTCTTCCCTTTGGATAAAAGAATATTTGGACAATCCGCAAAACATAAAAATTATAAACAAAGAAGTTTGTAAAACTGCTTATAACAAAAATAAAGGAGTAGTTTGTGCTCTTATGCATACAGGAAATATAGATATCACATGTTGTGCAGCTTCTGGACTTCCAATGGTTGCTGTGGCTAAAAGACAAAAAAATCCCTATATCAATTCTTTTATAATGGAATTTAGAGAAAAAACCATGGGACTAACCATCATTTTAAAAAATAAATACGTCATAAAAAAATTGATAGAATTTTTAAAAAAAGGTTATATGCTAGGGTTATTCTGCGATCATAGAGATAAAGGAGCCATAGTTAATTTTTTTGGGACTAAGACTATTGCACCAACCGGAGCTGTATCACTGGCACTCAAATACGATATCCCACTCTTATTTCTTTATAACGTTTTAGATGATGATAACACATGCACCATAAATATACAAGAAGAAATAGAACTAGTCAAAACAGGGAATTTTAAAGAAGACGTCCAAACCAATGTTCAAATGCTTATAGATAAAATGGAAAAAGTAATATCGGAGCATCCCGAGCAGTGGATGTGGTTTCATGATAGGTGGAACTTGTACAGAAAATTATACCAAAACAAAAAAAGAAAAAATAAATAAAAATTTATTACAAATTTAGAAAATAGGAGATAATAAGATGAAAGTAGAAAAAAACAAAGTTGTAACTTTAGAATTTGATGTCTATGATGAAAAAACTAATGAATTATTGGAAACAACAAGCACTGATATTCCGTTTAGCTATATTCATAGGGCAGATAAATTTTTACCGAAAATTGAAGATGCCATTGATGGAAAGGAAATCGGATATCAAACATCTGTTTTAATTACGCCGGAAGAAGGATATGGAGAATATGACGAAAACCTTTTGGTAGAGTTGGACAAAAGTCAGTTTGATGAGTATGAGGATATATATGTGGGTATGGATTTTGTAGCAGATATGGATGATGGAGAGGAACTTGACTTTATAATTACGGCTATTGATGATCAAAAAGTAAAAGCTGATGGAAACCATCCTTTTTCTGGGAAAACAGTTAAATTTAATGTAGTCATAGTAGATGTAAGAGATGCTACAGATCAAGAATTAAAAGAAGGAGAACCTTTTTTTGATGATTTTGAAGAGGGCGACGAAGAGTATGATGATGATGGATGTTGTGACGCTGAATGTTGTTGCCATGGACATGATAGGGAGGATTAAAAGGTGAAAATTATTTTGGGTGCTGATCATGGTGGTTATTCATTAAAAAATGCCATTAAGGATCACTTAATTAGGAATGGGTACGAAATCATAGATAAGGGAACTAATTCATCAGAACCTGTGGATTATCCGGAGTATGGGCATGATGTTGCTAATGCTATAGTATCGCATGAAGGAGACTTTGGAATCATTGTCTGCGGTACCGGTATAGGTATTTCTATAGCTGCAAACAAAATAAAGGGGATAAGAGCTGCCCTTTGTATCAATACGACAATGTCTAAATTATCAAGAGAGCATAATGATGCCAATATTTTGGCTTTGGGAGCTAGAATAATAGGAGAAAGTTTGGCCTTTGATATTGTTGATACATTTTTAACTTCCGAATTTCAAAATGGTAGACACAAAATAAGAATTGATAAGATAGAAAAAATAAGATAAAAAAATTTTAATATTTTAAAAAAATATTAGGAGGACGATAATGCCAACAATATTTACAAAAATTATAAACAGAGAAATCCCGGCAGATATAGTTTATGAAAATGAAAAAATTTTAGCATTTAAAGACATTAATCCGGCTGCACCTGTCCATGTTTTGATTGTACCCAAAAAAGAAATTCCTACAGTTAATGATATTCAAAAAGAAGATAAAGAATTGATAGGAGAAATGTATTTGGCAGTAGGAGAAATAGCAAAAAAATTGGGAATAGCTGAAGATGGGTATAGAGTAATCACAAATTGTAATTATAATGGTGGGCAAGAAGTCTTTCATTTGCATTTTCATTTGTTAGGTGGTAAAAAATTAGGAAAATTAGTCGAATAATCAGATGAATGTATAAAATTTACCCAAAATATAAAAAACCTGAGCATCATTATTGATCAGGTTTTTTGGCTATATAATATTTAGTTGTAATATTTAATTTTATTTGAGTCCGACAATTTCGTATTTTTTTAATAAAAATATCGGATGATACGAAAGTTTTGCTTCTCTTAGTCCTTCATTCCCAAAATCATCTTCACGGTTTACATATTTATATCCTTGAAATTCGTTGGCAAGGAATAATTTATTTATCATTTGATAACTTCCAATGTAGTCATTTATACCTTTTTCGATATGTATAACCACGTATTCGTCGGTTATAGGCTCTCCCAATGTATAACAGACTATTTCTCCATTTACTTCGAGAAAAGCACCCTTATAATCAAGTTTACCGAAATTATTAAGTAATTGATGAATTCCCATATTTTCACTTTTAAGTATCGGAACTATATCACATTCTTTATCATGGCACCAATCTTCTTGAAATTTTATAACCCTAGATACATTTTTAGCCGTAATAGGCTCATATTTATAATCCGGATAATTGGCTAAGAAATGATTTATTCTATTTTTTTTCTTTGAATATTTCCTCCCCGCTAAAGTAGCTAGATCTGTATAGTTATAGACATAGTCAAAAGTATATCTAGGTTCTTCCCATATAAAATCTTCTTCACCCAAAAGATTGTACCATTTTTCAGGAATCAAGCATACTTTACTTCCCGGTATTAATATTTTCTTTATTTCATTTTTAATATTTTCTACATTTTCAGTTTTCGAAATAGGCATATAATAATTAATCATATCCATAAATGTAGACCTAAGACTAATCACATCCCCATCTTCTGTAATTCTGTATTGAGTTTTTTCCTCCTGACTCCATAAAAATTGATTCGTAAAATTATAATCACATGTTTCAAATTTGTTCTTAATGAAACCATTAATAAGTTCTTTATCATCAATGGTTATGCTTTTCCAGTCCATAAATTTTAAGTTTTCATCTCCTTGATATTCAGTAAAATTTGTAATAAATTTTACTGTTGATGTTATTTTGCGGTGTTAGTTTTATTGGCTTTAACTTGTATCTCTCTATATTTTGCATATAATAATCTCAAATATTCGTATTCAAAAGGTGAGCCTGTAGAATAATATCTGAATGAAGTTCTTTTTCTCGTATCCAAACCATCCAATGCTGTCAGTGGTTTGGATTGTTCTCTATATAATTCAGCAGCCAGATAAGGATCCAAATATGCAAGGCTGATGGCATCTACACCACGTCCTATGGCATCACGGAGGTTACTTGGCCCAAATATAGGTAATACTAAATATGGCCCTGTGCCCACGCCATAATGAGCTAACGTGAGTCCAAAGTCCTCATATGGGATTGGCATTCCCAATGCTGATGAGGTGTCAATCAGACCCCCAAAGCCGGCAGAGGCATTAATAGAGAATCTTCCAACAGCTCTCATAGCTTTTTTTATTTTAAATTGAAGCAATGAATTAGCTGCAACTTTTATCATTCTATTATTATCAAAAAAATTGTGCACTCCTTTTTGTACAAAATTTGGTGTAATAAAATTGTAAGCATTTATAATTGGGAAAAGTATATATTTATCAAGCCCGTAATTAAAATAATAGACTCTTCTGTTGAATCCTTCAAATGGGTCATAAACATATAAAATTTTTGATTTTTTATTAAATGTGGTTTCAGGTTTTCCTACAATTTTAATAGTAAATAGAGAAAATATAAAATACAATATAAAAAGTTTATTTGTTTTCATAACGAAACTCCCCATTTCCTAAATAATTAAGCATAAGTTCCACATTTTCACTAAAATACATATTTCCACAATGCCCGCCTCTAGGAAACAATATTAATCTTTTATCGAAAGTATCCTTTAAAAATTGGATATTCTCCTTTGTCAGTATGAGCTCATCTTCATTAGTGACAACAACTATCTTATCGGTAGTTTTGAGATAATCTTTGATCTGACCTAAAAAAAGAGATTCTCTTATTTGTTCAACTGTCATTTTATGCTTTGATTTAAGTGTTGGAATCATAATCTTATTTAAGTAATCTTCAAAAGTTGCATAATTTATTCTTTGAAAATATTTGAGCGTATTTTCGAATTTTTTAACGGAGTACTTTATGTAGATTTTTTTATTATTAAGTACATCAGTAATGTAATTCAAATCAATAGAACTAATCCTAAATGCCAGTCCTATTATACCTTTCATTTCATCGTCTGATAGTTTTAAATTTTGGAAAATATTATAAATTGCTTCCTCTGTAAGAGTCGAGGAGTATTCATTTCCTATTATTGAAGGAGCCGAATGCGAAATAAAATCAAGCATCATTGCAATTTTCTGCTTTGCAATAGATCCTGCCCCCAAAAATGAATCAAGCAAAAGAGCAGAAGTATGTAAATCTACAGCAGGATTTATCATATATACTCTTTTAAAATTGAATGTATGTTTTTCATCATCAATATAAGATACAAAAGCAGCTTCAGTTCCACCGAGACTATAGCCCACTAAATGAAAATCTGTTACTTTTATTTTACTTTTGATTTTATTATAGGCAGCAGTCATGATGTTGTATATATCCATGCCATCTTCCATCAGGATTCCCGGGAGTTTTGAAGATGACCCTGCAACCATAAAATTGGAGTTAATAGGAGAAGATATAGATAATACATGATATCCGGCATTATAAAAAATTGCTTGAAATTTTTTCATTTTATAAGAATTATAGGAAGAACCTGTTCCGGCAAGTAAAAAAACCAAGGGAGCCGGCTTTTTTTGACTAACTAAAGAAAATTTAAATTCTTTATGATACCATAAATTTTTGGGAACTATTCCCATTTTTGATAATTTAATAGTGTAATCTTTAGTTGGAATTTTTTTATTTACTTCACTTATGCCATCGATACTTCCAAGTATTGTTGCCGAATATGGATTTTTTATTTCAAATTGGTATTCACAATACAATATGCTACACATCATAGTTAATAAAGCACATATTAATTTTTTCATGAATAATCCCCTACATAAATTTTATATAAATAAATGCCTGTCTTTAACTATTAAAGACAGGTATATTTTACTTTATATTTGAAAAAATTTCAAGTATTAAATTTTTTCCGGTATATTAAATGATTTTAAGTGCTAATTTTAATCTAAATGGTCATATTTTTATACTTGAAATTATTCGCTTATAATATATTCAGCTTTAAGTATTTTGTCCCTCACCATGTTTCTGTGAATCATATCGCTGCATTCAATAACAAAAGTAATTTCTTGCATATTTATGCCTAAATCTCTATTATACATACTTTGAGTTATATACAAAATATTTGCTCTGCATTCTGTGATTAATTTTACTAATTTTTCTGTTTCGCCATATCTATCGAGTACTTTCACTCTAAATTCGAATCTTCTTCCTTGATTGATAAGAGCTCTATTTAATATTCTGTCAATCAGTGTAATATCTACATTTCCTCCGGATACGAGAACGCATGTTTTTTTGTTTTTACAATCTATTTTATTAGCCAATACTGCTGCAAATGGTGTAGCTCCGGCACCTTCAGCCAATATTTTTCCTTTCTCCATTAAATATAATACTGCATCAGCAATTTCATTTTCTGTTACTGTTATAATCTTATCCACATATTTTTGTATTATAGAAAAAGTCAAATTTCCGGGAGTTCTGACATTTATTCCGTCAGCTATAGTTACATTAGGAGGAACAGTTGTAAGTTTGCCACTTTCAAAAGAGACCTTCATAGATGGGATATTTTCAGTCTCTACACCGATTACTTCTATATTGGGGTTTATTTCCTTTAATCCTGTAGCTATTCCAGCTAGCATTCCGCCGCCACCTATCGGAACAATAACAGTCTCTACATCCGGTAAATCTTCTAATATTTCCAGAGCAATTGTCCCTTGACCGGCTATTACGTAGGGATCGTTAAATGGATGTAAGAAAACTGCATTTGTTTGTTTTTGTATTTCACAGGCTTTTTCGTAGGCATCATCATAGGCAAGTCCATGCAAAATAACATTTGCTCCATAGCCTTTTGTAGCAGAAATTTTTGCTATAGGTGTAGTTTCAGGCATTACTATTGTAGAATATATTCCTTGGGCTGTAGCACCTAGGGCTACGCCTTGAGCGTGATTACCAGCCGAAGAAGCGATAACACCTCTTTTTTTTTCTTCATCTGTGAGACTAGAGATTTTATTTATTGCGCCTCTGATTTTAAATGAACCAGTTTTTTGTAAATTTTCATATTTAAAATACAAACTGCCACCAATTATTTTTTCAAATGATTGAGATTCGATTAAAGGAGTTTTTTTTGCTATTCCTTTAATAGTTTTTTGTGCCATTCTTATAAGTTCAAGATTTACTGTCACATCCATGGTATTTCCTCCTAATAATAAATATATGATATTTTTATAAAAAAAATAATAAAATTATAACATTCATTATAATTATACTATTAAAATTTCCTATAAGCAAGTATTTTTTTATATTTTCACAATTGGAAACAATAGTCTTTTTTAAGAACATATAAATAATTGAAATTTTTTATAAATAAAAAAAGGACATAATATAAAATTATGTCCCCCTTTATAATAAATAATTATTTTTTGTTTACTAATAGCCCCAAATCTTTCCCAGCAGTAAATTTAACTGCTTTTTTAGCTGCAACTTTCATTTCTTCGCCAGTTTGTGGATTTCTGCAAGTTCTTGCTGCTCTTTCAATTACTTTGAATTTCCCAAAACCTAGGAAAGATACCTCATCACCCCTTGATAAAGCCTTTTCGATAGTATTAACAAAAGATACAGCCTTTCTTTCAGCTTCGGCTTTAGTCGTAAAATCGCCCTCTGCAAAATAAAGATCTACAAATTCTTTTTTAGTCATGAATAATTTCCTCCTTAAAAATATAATTTGCTTTAAAAATATTTATTATTTTTATTTATAGTAAAGTCATTCTAGCAAAAAGATAAAAATCTATCCTCGGAACTTTTCATGAATACACTATAACTATAAACTCTTTAATTATTATATCATATTTTTTAATTTTTTCAAGTACCTTCTAGTATTTTTTTTGCTAATTTTGTTGAAAATCTAAAATAAAGATATTTGATTAGTCTCACTTAGATTTTCAATACATCCCAAATTCTTGAGTTTTAGCAATACTGTATTGGAAAGTTGTGTTCTTTTTTTCAAGTCTTCATATGATAAAAACCCTTCAATAGCACGTTCATCTATTATTTTCTTAGCTACAGATTCTCCCAAACCATTGATCGCTATAAGTGGAAATCTTATTTTATTATTCTCTAATGTAAATTTTTTGGCATCAGATTTATAAATATCAATAGGTAAAAATTCAAACCCTCTTGCATTCATCTCTACAAGTACTTCACATAGAGAAGATTGAGCTCTTTTCTTTACATCCAAATTTTTCTCTTTATTCAAAATACTTAGTTGTTCTTTTACTTTTTCTATGTCTTTCATGAGTTCATAATCAAAATCTTCTGCTTTTCTGGAAAAATATGCTGCGTAGAAAGCTAAAGGATAGTGAACCTTGAAATATGCTATTCTCATTGCCATCATAACATAGGCTACAGCATGTCCTTTAGGAAACATATATTTTATCCTTCGACAAGACTCAATGTACCAGTTTGCCACATTTTTTTCCTTCATCATTTTGGAATAAATATCCCATTGTTTTGCATCGCTAGAAGGCTTGCCCCTTCTTACAAACTCCATTATATCAAAAGCAACTGATTTTTCTAACCCCTGATCAATCAAATAATTCATTATATCGTCTCTCACTGTTATTATTTGAGACAATGTAGCATTTCCATTCTTAACAAAATCTTGAGCATTATTGGTCCATACATCGGTTCCATGGGAAAGCCCTGCTATTCTTACTAATTCAGCAAAGGTCTTGGGCATTGTCTCTACCAACATTTTTCTTACAAATGTTGTACCAAATTCAGGAATTCCAAATGTACCAACTGTGGAATTTATATCTTCCGGTTTTATTCCTAGAGATTCTGTACTTGAAAATATTTTTAGAGTATCTTTATCTACAATCGATATTTTATACACATCTATTCCAGTATATTCTTGCAAAAGTTTAATTGTAGTGGGGTCATCATGACCCAATATGTCTAGTTTTACTAGTTGATCTTCCATTTCATGATAATCAAAATGGGTAGTAATAGAATCACTGGTTTGGTCATTGGCCGGTTTTTGTACGGGGCAAAATTCATATATACTAGTACCACTTGGTATCACTATCATTCCACCCGGATGTTGCCCTGTAGTTTTTTTTGCACCATCTATTTTTTTAGCCAGCTTATTTATATGAGCATTTGATATTGAAAGTTTATTTTCTTCATAATATTTTTTGATATAACCGATGGCATTTTTTTCTGCCAGTGTGGAAATAGTACCAGCCTTGAATACGTTTTCTTTCCCAAACAGAGTTTCGCAATATCTGTGTATTTCGCTTTGATATTCTCCAGAGAAATTGAGGTCAATATCCGGAGTTTTATTTCCTTTAAATCCCATAAATACCTCGAATGGGATTGTAAATCCGTCCTGTCTCAATGGAGCATTACATTTTGGGCAGTTTTTAGGAGGTAAATCTACCCCGGCACCTTCTTTGTCTGTAAATTCTGAATATTTACAGTCTTCGTTATCACATATATAGTGTGGATATAGGGCATTAACTTCTGTAATATCCATCATAAAAGCTACCAATGAAGACCCTACAGAACCACGGGATCCTACTAAATATCCATTATCCAAAGATTTTTTTACAAGTTTTTGGGCAGATAAATAAAGTACTGCAAATCCGTTGTTTATTATGGCATTGAGCTCTCTTTCTATACGGGATTCGACTATTTCAGGTAATGGGTCGCCATAGATTTTATAGGCTTTTTTATAGGTCATTTCTTTTATGATTTCATCTGCATTATCAATTTTTGGTGGATAAAAACCCTTAGGAATCGGACTGACATTTTCTATCATATCAGCTATTTTATTAGTATTTGTTATTACAATTTCTTTTCTTATTTCTTCGTCAAAATATTTAAATTCGTTTAATAATTGTTCTGTTGTCCTAAAATAAAATTTATTATCTGTTGCATAATAAATCTCTTTATGGGCACTTCCACTTCCAAAGACTAAAATGCTTCTCAATATAGCATCTTCTTCGTTTATATAGTGGATATTAGAACTTGCAGTTATTAATATTTTGTTATTTTTCTTTTCGTTTGTTTTAGCCAAATCATAAAAGTATCTATTCATCTCCTCTATCATATCCAAAGATGAAATTGTTCCACTTCCATTTTTATCATATAATTCCTTATATGCATCTTTGGGGATAAATTCAATGTAATCATAAAAACCGATATTTTCTTCTATTTTATTAAAATCATATCTCAGATAATACGATAAAAGCTCACTAGAATTTATATTGTGTGCAGTTAGAGAGCATCCTATTATGAGACCTTCTCTCTTTTCCTTCAACAAAGATTTGGGGATTTTAGATTTCTTATTTCCATAATGTTCAATATGCCCTTTAGATATAAGTTCATATAGATTTTTAAGTCCTGTCCTATTTTTTACCAAGACCATGCAATTGTAAGAATCAGCGTTTTTAATATTTTTGGGAAGGGCACTATCAAAATCTTTTAAATTTGTAACTCCAAGGTCTCTATATTTTTCCAAGAAAATAATAAACATATTGGCAGTGGCCTGAGCATCCTCAACTGCTCTATGGTGCTTTTCCAGTGATAATCCCAATAATTTATTCAGTGCATCAAGGCCATAGGATTTTCTATCTGGATAGAGGGCTTTAGCCAAGGTCATTGTATCTATTACACTGGGAGAATAATCTATATTTAGTATTTTTTTTGCATCTCTTTTTATAAATCCCATATCGAACATGGCATTATGAGCAACCATTGTAGCATTCCCGACAAATTCTAGAAATTGGGGTAGAATTTCCTCTATTGTAGGTTCATTAGATACCATATTATCGTTGATACCAGTGAGACCCTGTATGTTTAACGGAATACTTTGCTTAGGGTTTATAAGTTTTGAAAATTTATCTATAGGCCTAGTTCCCCTTAATTTTACAGCACCGATTTCAATAATTGGGTTTTTATGGGCATTTAATCCACAAGTCTCTATATCAAAGACCACAAAGGTTTCATCATCAAAATTAATATCTTTAGGGTTTCTTATTATATTTTCTTCGTCTTGTACAATATAAAGTTCACATCCCAAAATTAGCTTAAAATCCTTTAGTTTTGAATATTCTTCAGCTTTTTTGGAATCACCATTTTTTAGGGCTGTTTCGTATTTTTCAGTATATTCTCTAGAAATTTCTTTTATAGCTTTATAGGCTACAGGAAAAGCATGAGCTGTGGAATAATCTGTGATAGCAACAGCACTATGACCATATTCTACTGCACGATTTATAATATCTTTCACATCACAAACTCCTGACATTTCACTCATTTTACTATGAGTATGGAGTTCTATCATTTTTTCTTTTGCATTATCTACCATTTTTTCTTCTTTTATATCTAAAATATTCATAGTGGAAATTTCTAATTCAGGTTCACCATTATTATATTTATTGATACCTTTCTTTCCACTTACTTTTATATATTTTATGGTTGAAAAATCTTGATTGAAATTTGGATCTTTCCAAAATCCTGCAAATAATGAATTTTTATCGTCTGTTAATCCCAAAGTGACTCGAATCCCACTGTTTGTTTTCTTTTCTTCACAGTGAAAAATTTTACCCTCTACAACACATTCGTTGCTTTCTGCAAGATTATAAAATTCATCTATTTTTATTGGCGTTTTTTTTATTTCCACTGTGGAAATTTTTATCATCCGATTTGAATATCTATTATATTGTGTATTTTTTCCATTATTTAAGAAATTTGAAGAGTTTTCAGAACTGCTGTTTTTAAAAGTTAATATTTTATCTGAGGTTTTGGCTGCCAAATTTACATTTTGGATATTTTGACTATCTATATCAAGTGCAATTTTTTTCAATTTATTTTCATTTATTTCTACTATTTGACTTATTTCTTTTTTAAAATCCCCTAAAATAAATTCGATTTTAGAATTATTTATTCCGTAATCTCTTATAATTTCTTCTAATTTAATATTAATTTTTTCACCTTTTAAAGTTTCAATGGCCATTTCATTGTTTAATTCTAAATAAACAAAATATTTATTTTCTTTTTCATTAATATAAATTCGATAAAAATATAAAAAAGATTTAGCTATAGCCCTTTCTTCTTTTAAAATTTTTATTGATCTTTCAACAATTTCTTTAATATCATCAATTTCTATATTTCCAGTATTATATTTGATTTTAAAATTGATTTCCAATTCTTGTCTAAACTTTTTTTTTACTTTTTCATGTATTATGTCAAGTCCATCAAGGTTTTTAGGCGATATAACATCACACTTTAAAATTACTTTTTTATTTCTTTCATCAAAAATAATTTCATTCACATAGATATTTTCTACGCCGAAGATATTTTCTTGTGGTCTAAATATTCTTTCACCCATTTTTCCTCCAAAATAATTAAAAATGTTATTCTTCTCCCAAAAGTCTATCCAATACGATAGCAACTGCCGCTCTCACAGACAGATGGTTATATTCTGTATTTTTTCTAATAGGATCCAATATAAACGTGGACATTTCCATTACTTCATCAATAAGCCCCCAACCGGTTCCAAATAATAATAAATATGGGGCGTCATCATTTTTTATTTTTTTTGAAAGAGCACTGAAAGATATAGAATTCGGAAAACTTCTGGCAGAAGTAGTTATAATAATAGGGTCTCTATTATTTTCTCTCGCAATTTTATCAATGGATTTTTCAATAGTTTCCAGTACACACGTGTGTTTGAAAGCCTCTTCTCTATTTTTATTAAAATTCCCCCCGATACCACTTTGCCAATAAGAAATTATCCTTTCTGTAAGCATTTTTTGTGCTATAGCCGGGATTATAAGATGATATTCTTTGATATCGTATGTCCTGCAAGAGCGTGAAATATCGTGGATATCAAAATTGGTAACAGAAGTACAAACTACTTCTTTATTTTTATTATAGACCGGATAGTGTACCAGAGCCAAATATATATTATTTCTCATTAATTACTCCTATTTGTTATATATTAATAATATTATTAATATATATTTTATTTATTTTATCGCAATTAAATTATTAAAAATAAATTATTAAAAATAACTTAAAAAAATAAATTATAAAAATAAATTTTTTTAATTTTTTAATTCTTTAATAATTTCTTCTAATAATTTTTTTTCTATATCTGTAAATTTCCTATTTTTTAATAAATCAGGTCTTTTTATATATGTTCGTTTCAGACTTTCTTTTAATCTCCAGAGAGAAATATTCATATGATGCCCCGAGATTAAAATATTTGGTACACACATATCCTCATATTCGTAAGGCCTTGTATATTGAGGGTAATCTAGTAAACCATTAAAGAAAGAATCATTTTCATATGATTCCTTCTTTATCACGCCATCTATCATCCTAGAAATTGCGTCTACAATTACCATTGCGGGCAATTCTCCACCGGTTAGTACATAATCTCCAATAGATATTTCCATATTTACCTTTGATTCGATTATTCTCTCATCAATTCCTTCATAATGTCCTGCTATAATTGTGAGCTCCGGTTCTTTTGATAACTCAATAGCCATTTTTTGAGTAAATATTTCACCCTGAGGGGAAGTGTAGACAATCTTACCAGAAACAGTATCTAGAGCTCTCATTAAAGGTTCGATTTTCATTACCATTCCGCCACCGCCACCAAATGGGGCATCATCGGCTTGTTTATGTTTATCAAAAGCAAAATCTCTGATATTTATAACATTTATAGTAATCAGATTATTTCCAATAGCACGATTTAAAATACTTTCGCTTTTAAATTCTGTAAAAAAATCCGGAAAGAGAGTCAAAATATTAAATTTCATTTTTATTTCACATTTCCACGTTTTTTCTTTTTTAGCTCTATCATACCATCTAATAACTCAACATAAATACTATTCTTTTCTACATCAATTTTCTTTAAAAATTTACTTATATTTGGGATCAATATTTCATGTATATTGTCTTCAACCACCAAAATATTATATGTTGGTGTAGTAAAAAAGTCTGTTACAGTTCCCAAAGCAGCATCAGTTTCAATATTTATCGCTTTCATACCCAAATAATTTGTAATCTTTTCGCTTTTTTTCTCGGGGATTAAATCTTTTGTGATTCTAATTATACCATTTCGCAATGAATCGGCAGCATCTCTATCAGTAATGTGCTCAAAATCCACTATCCATTTGTTTGGTGCTGTTTGCTTTATAAATTTTACGGTCAAAACAATCTCATTACCTTTATATTTTTTTACTATTACTTTTTCTCCAATGAGAAAATAAATGTCTTCTAAAGTAGTCATTATCTTAACGGTTCCTCTTAAATTATGACTAGCCCAAATTTTTCCGATATCAATCAATTCCATATCGCACCTAATCTATGAATTCTACGTTGACGTTTAATTTATCTTTAACACCGGCAGCTTGCATTAAGCCCCTTATTGTATTAGCAGTGAGACCGTTTTTTCCGATTATTTTGCCCATTTCACCTTTAGCGACATTTACTTTAAAAGTAATATTATCATCAATTGCGTCATATTCAATCTTTACTTGTTCTTTTTTTTCTATCAGTTCTTTTATTATATAATCTAATAAATTTTCTAGCCTTTCCATAAATCCTCCTTAAGTTCATTTATACATTTATATTATAATGATTATAAATAAAATGTGCAAGTGAAAATTAATATTCTTTAATATCCATATAATACATTTATAAATAAATTTATAATAATATATTTTTTATATGATTGTAAATAAAATATTTTATAAATTTATTGACATGAGAAAATTATTATGATATTATTCATCCAAGTAGAAGGTTTGAAGGAGAATTTAGAATATGTCAAAAGTGCTTGTTTTGAGGCAAAGGAAATATTTTACAATTATAATATAGTTCTTTATATTATGTTTTTTAATGTTTTCATTTGATATAAATATTTTCTTATTAACAGTATTATTTATATTTGTTTTTTTTAGCTAACATTAAAATAATGTTAGCTTATTTTTTTATAAATATTAGGAGGAATAAATGAAAAAAAGGTTTTCAAAAATTTTATTATCAAAAATTTTATTATTGGTAACAATATTCTTATTTTCTTTAAATATCTTTGCTAAAAACAAAACTCCACTTTTATATGTCGGTACAGAAGCTGAGTTCGCTCCTTTTGAATACTTAGAAAATGGGAAAGTAGTTGGTTTTGACATGGATCTTATAGATGAAATTGCAAAGATAATAGGTTATGATATAAAGGTTGAAACAATGAAGTTTGATGGATTACTTCCAGCTCTTCAGGCCAAAAAATTGGATATTGTTATTGCGGGGGTTACAGTCACAGACGAAAGGAAAAAATTTGTTGATTTTTCGGATACATATTACGTATCTGAACAAATGATAGTCGTCAATAAAACAGTCGATACGGGTATCAAATCTTTTAAAGATTTTCCCGGAAAGGATGTTGGAGTGGTATTGGGATATACTGCTGATCTGGTAGTAAGCGAAATAGAAGGAGTAAATATCAAAAGGTATAATGGAACAGGCGAGGCGATAATGGCGTTAAAAGCTAAAAAACTTGATGCTATAGTTATAGATTCGGAACCTGCCAAAAATTATTCTGCACAAAATGATGATTTAACAGTAATAGAAAGCGATTCTGCTAAAGAAGAATATGCGATAGTATTGAGGAAAGGGCAAGATGAAATCCTAAAAAAGATTAATGATGCTCTGAAAACTTTGAAAGAAAATGGAAAATATGACGAATTAATAAAAAAATATTTTAAATAAAATATTTTAAATAACTTTTAAAAATTTATAAATTACAAATTTTACAGGAGGATTTATTATGAAAAAAATATTATTAAAATTATTATTGATTTTTACTTTTATGTTTAGTGCTCTATCTTTTGGAGCAGAAAAACTTTTTGTAGGAACAAACGCAGAATTTGAACCATTCGAATACTTGAAAGATGGAGCAATAGTTGGGTTTGATATGGATCTAATAAACGAAATAAGTAAAATAATAGGAAAGGAATGCGAAATAAAGAATATAGCATTCGATGGATTGCTTCCAGCTCTTCAATCAAAAAAATTAGATATTATAATTGCCGGAATGACAGCAACTGATGAAAGAAAAAAATTCGTAAATTTTTCTGATACTTATTATTTGGCACAACAAATGATTGTTTTAAATAGTGATGCAAAGACAAATATAAAGACTTTCGATGATTTGCCTGGTAAGAGTGTGGGAGTTATCTTGGGGTATACAGGAGATGTGGCTGTCAGTGAAATAAAAGGAGTAAATGTAACTAGATTTAATGGGACGGGAGCTGCTATAATGGCATTAAAATCTCAAAAAGTCGATGCAGTGGTTCTTGATTCAGAGCCTGCCACTCAATATGCTTCTCAAAACAAGGAATTGGTTGTAATCGAAACGGATGCGGCCAAAGAGGAGTATGCGATAGCATTTAGAAAAGAAGATACACAACTTTTGGAAGAAGTCAACAAAGCATTAAAAATACTAAAAGAAAATGGGAAGTACCAAGAATTACTTAAAAAATATAATTTGATAAAGGAATAAAAAAGATACGTCAATTGATAAATTTTCGTGGGCGTAATCATACGCCCCTACATAAAAAATAAAATTGGAGGTAATTTAAATGAAAGAAAAAGTTATATTGGCATATTCTGGCGGGTTGGATACTACTACTATAATTCCATGGTTACTTGAAAATTATGACTATGAGATAATTTGTTGTTGTATCAATGTTGGGCAAGGAGAAGAAATTGATGATTTGGAAAAAAGAGCTAAAGGGAGTGGGGCTAAAAAGCTTTATATAATCGATGTACAGGATGAATATGTAGATGAGTATATTATACCTACTTTACAAGCAGATGCAGTTTTTGAGTACAAATATTTGCTCGGAACGGCTACAGCTAGACCGCTTATAGCGAAAGTATTGGTGGACATAGCTAAAAAGGAAAAAGCTAAAGCAATTTGTCATGGATCCACAGGTAAAGGAAACGATCAAATACGTTTTGAGCTGGGAATAAAAGCTTTGGCACCTGAATTGGAAATCATAGCTCCATGGAGAATATGGGATATCAAATCTAGAGAAGAATCTATAGCATATTGTAAGAACCATGGTATAGATTTACCATTTAAGGCTGATAAATCTTATTCTAGAGATAGAAATATATGGCATGTTTCTCATGAAGGTTTGGAGTTGGAACATCCGGAACAAACACCTAACTATGACCATTTATTAGAATTATCTAATACACCCGAAAAAGCGCCGGATGAACCTGAACATATAGAAATAGAATGGGAAAAAGGAATTCCTACAAAATTAAATGGTGAAAAATTGAGTTCACGCCAAATAATCGAAAAATTGAACGAAATTGGCGGTAAACATGGAGTAGGAATTATTGACATAGTAGAAAATAGAGTAGTTGGAATGAAATCTAGAGGAGTATACGAGACTCCCGGTGGAACTATTTTGTTCGAAGCCCATCGTCAATTGGAAGAAATGGTATTGGACAGAGAAACTTTAAAATATAAAAGAATCGTATCGGTAGAATTTGCTGAACTTGTATATGCAGCTAAATGGTTTTCGCCACTTAGAGAAGCATTGACAGCCTTTGTTACTGATACTCAAAAAGTAGTATCCGGTGTAACAAAATTTAGATTATATAAGGGAAATATCATAAAAGAAGGCACAACTTCTCCTTATTCTTTATATGATGAGGATATAGCAAGCTTTACCACAGGAGATTTGTATGACCACTTTGATGCACAAGGATTCATTACTTTATATGGACTTTCTACAAAGGTGAGAGCTTTGAAAGAAAAAGCTAGATCTGAGAAAAAAAGCTCTTTAAAAAAACAAAAATAATATAAAAGGCAAAAATAATATAAAAAAATAAAAATTTTAAAGAATTAAAAAAAGCAAAAATAATACAAAAAACAAAGACAAAAGCAAATTTTTAATTTATTTTTATAAGAATATAGCCGATTTTATTTTGTCTCCCCAGGCGCATTTATTCAGTATGAATAAAAAAAACTAGTAAAAAATCGTAAATGTGTGTATAATAGGTAATAATAACAGATTCTCAATAGATTTTTTGTTGTTTTTATTACAATTAGTGGAGAAAAATAATGGATGAAAAAAAATTAAAAATTATAGAAAGTTTTAAGGAAAGCTTAAAAAAGCGAATAGTAGAGATATGGTGGATTATTTGTCTATTTTTCTTGGTGAGTGTTGGAATATTTTATTATTTCAATTCTGAAGATTTACAAAAAAATATAAAATTTTTTGTAATCATTATGGCTATTTTTTTATCTATATTTGCATCGCTAACATTAGCTTTTTATTTCACCAGAAAGAAGAAATTTTATGAAATTTTGAATCTATTGGAAGAGGAAGAGTTACAAACTGTCGAAAAACTATATAATATAGCTACTATATATGGGCATAAAAACTTGGGAATTATTACAAAAGATGGGATAACTCTTATAAAGGGATTTTTTATGTTTTTTACAATCCCCAAAGAGCAATTGATCTGGATATACCAATATAACACCAGTGAATTCCATAAGAATGAGAGAATTCCTGCAATGGCAATTGTTACAAATCAACAAGAAATGTATACACTTCTCGGATATAAAGTTACTAATTTTATGAGAAAAATATATCCAAATATTTATTTAAGTGCTGAAGGATCATTAAAGCACAGAGAGTTGCAGAATCTTTTTGCTTTTGATTTTGTAAAAATGGCAGAGGCTACCGGGAATTTTAATCGACTTCCGAGTACTTATGATGCTGAGGAGAGCAAAAAACAAACAGAAATAGCTGCTCTTATAGATAAAAAGAAGAAATCTAGAGAAATGCGCACTAGACTAAAATTAGTTTTTATAATTTGTTTTCAAGTCGGTCTTTTTTTAAGTTGTATTGCTTTTGCACTATGGCTTTTATCAAAAAACCCTACTACAGGTAGAAAAGTATTGATTGTAAATATAACTATTAGCGGTATTTTTATTCTATTCATAACAGTAATTACAGTGAATTTTTTTGTAAAATTAATAAAAAGGAAATTTTTTGCTAATGTATTGTATTTTATCATAATTATTGTCCTTATGTATGGAGTAAAAGATAGTGATTTGTTCAAGTTTATTAAGGATTTGTCGGAAACAACTGATAAAAAATATTTTTCTCTTGGTTATGTTAAGTATCGAGATAATTTTTGGATTCCAAAAGGTTCTGAATATCTCTTGTATGTGACTCCTGTTAATTCTAAAAACAAAAATGAAGGAGTTCTATATACTGTAAAAAAGTCTGAACTTAATAATACAGAGGACATCGAAGAAATAATCAGGGATGGTAACAGCGGAAAATTTATATATTTAGTCATTGATTTTTACCCAAATACAAAATATATTCAGAAGGTGGAAGTCCTTTCTAAGGATCAGTATGAGGACTTAGTAAAAGGTATCACAAAAGATGATGATGGGGATACTGATTCTGGAGATGCTACAGATACAAAAGAAACCAATGGGGAAGAAACAGATGAAGAAAATACAGAGATTGATTCAGATGAAGAGGATATCACTTAAAATGGGTAAAATGAGGAGCTTGAAATGAAAAAAATTGTAGTAGCGATATTGATAATACTTAGTTTTAGCGTATTGTCAACAGAATTCAAAACAGATCCACGATTAATTAGCGGAACTTTGCCAAATGGATTGCAATATTATATTTTGCAAAATAAGAAACCTGAAAAAAAGGCTATTTTTAATCTTATAGTTAAGACCGGCTCAATCCAAGAAGAAGATGGTGACGAAGGTATTGCGCATGTTTTGGAACACATGGCTTTTAATGGAACTAAAAAATACAAAAAAAACGATATGATAAAATATTTGCAATCTATTGGTCTGACTTTTGGAGGAGACTTGAATGCCTATACTTCTTTTGACGAAACTCTATATATGCTTATATTGCCCACTGATGATAAGGTAAAATATGAAAAAGGTATAGAAATATTAAAAGAATGGGCAAATGAAGTAGTGGTATCTAAGAGAGAGTTGGAAAGCGAGAAAAAAATCATACAGGAAGAATGGAGATTGAGACAGGGATTAAGTCAACGACTGGGAGATATCAGAAAAAAGGCATTACTTAATAATACTAGATATTATGATAGATTTCCAATAGGAACAGTAGAAAGTATAAAAAAGACTACAGCAGAAAGAATTAAAAAATTTTATGATAAATGGTATCACCCTAAAAATATGGCAGTGGTAGCGATAGGAGATTTTGATGTAGCTCAAACTGAAAATCTGATAAAAAAATATTTTAATTATACACCCAAAACAGAGTATACAAAGCCCAGTGAATATTCTATACATAAAACAAAAGATAAATATGTAACCTTTACAGATCCTGAAATTACGGCTACAATATTTTATATTACGAAAATTGTCGATAGGGAAATTATAAAAACAAAAGAGGCCTACAAAAGATCCAATGTTCAATTATTATTATTTAATATTATGAATACAAGGATTAGTAATTTGACTATAGAGAAAGATACTCCGTTATTGGATGCCAATATACATTCCAGTAGTTTTAATATTACCCATGATATGATTTCTCTGGGAACTGCAATAAAAGATGATAGAACGAAGGAAGGGATAGAGTTAACTTATAATATTTTTAAAAGTACTTTTGAAAAGGGAATTTCTCAATTAGAATTAGATTTGGAAAAGAAAAATACTATAAATTCGTTTAAAAATTTACTAGTAAATAAAGATAGTATCACTCACGGAAGGATTGCAGAAGAAATATCAAGGCACTATCTGACAGGAGAAAGCTATATCGGCATCGAAGAGGAATTTAAAGTTTTCTCTGAAAATATGGAAAGCATAACAGTGGAAGATTTAAATAATTATTTTAACGAATTGTATAAAGAAGAGTCTCTATATTTCATAACAGGCTCAACTAAAAATGATAATATTCCGGATGAAAAAACACTACAAAGTATTATAGAAGGGGCTTCTAAAGATGATAAAGCTCTGGATTTTGACACAACAGAAGTCATTTTACCCCCTATTATTATAAATGACGGAGAAATAATAAGCTCTGAAAATGGGCAATACAAACTTTCAAATGGAATAGATGTAGCTATTAAAAAAACTGATTTTGATAAAGATAAAATATTTATAAGATTATTCAAAAAAGAGGGATCATCCAATCTTTCTTATAATAAATTTCTAAATAGTATATTTGCATCAAATATAATTATTAATTCAGGAGTATCAAATTTGCTTCCAAAGGATTTAGAATCATTTATGAAAGGCAAAAATTTTTATTTGACACCTTTTATATCTGATTATGAACAAGGAATAGATATAGTTTCTGATGCAGATGGTCTGATTCCAGCACTAGAATATATGAGCTATTTGGTGAGAGAACCGAAGGTAGACGATGTTATATTTAAAAATACTATCGAAGAAATAAATGAAAGCATAAAAAACAGAAGTAATTCCCCTGCTGTAATGTATCGTGATGAAATTGTAAAAATATACAGCAGCAATAACGAGAGAAGACTTCCTTTGACAATGGAAGAAGTAAAAAAAATTAATGAAGGAGAAGTCCTATCTACATTTAAAGAAAAATTTGATAATTTTAATGGATTTAAATTGATAATATTAGGTTCATACAATGAAAATCAAATAGAGGGTATATTAAAAAAATATTTTGCATCTCTTCCAACAGATGAAAATATTGAAAAAGAGAATGATTTAAAAATAGTGGTTCCTAAAGGAATAGAGGAAAAAACACTTGTGAAAGGAGTAGATAAAAAAGCTACAGTTACTTTGATTTTTCCATATAATCATATTTATGGTGAAAATGAAAGAGTTCTTTATGCTGCTTTTTCAAAAGTATTAGAGACGAGACTAGTCGATGAAATAAGAGAAAAAATGGGGGGAGTATATGCTATTAGTTCTCATCCTTCTCTTTCTCCCAATAATTATGGAGAAAATAAATTAATTATACAATTTAGTTGTGATACTAAACGTGTAAATGAAATAAAAAAAGCAACTCTGAATGTTTTAAAGCAAATGGTAACCAGAAGAGTAACTAATGATAGGCTTCTCAGTCTTTCCAATAGTTATGCTTTATCATATAGAAATGATGTACTACAAAATGCATATTGGCTAAATTATTATTATCAAAAATTTACAGTTGGAGAATCTTTTAAAATTCCTACACCTAAAGAATATAAGGCAATCATAACCGGAAATAGACTATTAGAATTTTCTAAGAAAGCAATAAATATGAATAATTATATAGACGTGACTTTATTGCCGGAAAAAGAAGAGTAAAAAAAATAATAAAAAAATAATTTTATTGTATAGAGGAGGATTTTTATGAAAAGAACCAATCTAATATTATGTTTTTGTTTGGTTACATCAATTCTACTTGGAAAGGAGACTTCTGCGCCCGGAACTAGCGTAACAACTACAAAATCCAGCACATCAGGGACAACAGTGACGACTACAACTACTACAGTAACTACAACTACGACTACAAAACCGGTAAAAAATCAAGAAATTGCAAAAGATGTGGAAATAGTATTCGTTTTAGATACTACAGGATCTATGGATGGGTTAATAAACGGAGCAAAGTCAAAAATTTGGAGTATTATAAACGATGTATTACAAAATCAGAAAAGTGGATCTAAAGTAAAAATCGGCCTTGTCGGTTATAGGGATAGAGGAGATCAATATGTGACTAAAGTGACTGGTTTAAGTGAAGATTTGGACGAAGTCTATGGTCAACTTATGGGATTTAGAGCAGAAGGTGGAGGAGATGAACCAGAGGACGTGAGGCAAGCTCTTTTTGTTGGAGTAAGTAAAATGAATTGGTCTAAACCTAGAAGAAATCTATCTAGAATCGTATTTTTAGTTGGTGATGCAATGCCACATACTAATTATCAAGATTTTCCTACAACAGTAGCTACAGCCAAATCAGCTAAAAAAAATGGTATTATTATAAATACAATACAATGTGGTAATTTGCCGAGAACTGATAAATTTTGGAGAGAAATAGCTCAAAATGCCGGTGGAGAATATTTTTCTATTGCTCAAGATGGAGGGATAGTAGAGATTACTACTCCTTATGATGAGGAAATCCAAAACCTTGGCAATCAAATGGATAAAGTCTATATTCCATTCGGTAAAAGTGAAGAAAGAGAATCGGCAATCGTAGCTAAAGAAGAAATGACATCAAAATTAACTTATGCTCCTAAAGAAGCCAAAGTTTCTAGAAGTGTAAATAAATCTATAAATAAATTTGCCTATTCATCTGATGATTTGGTACAAGCTATAGAAAATAATGAAACAAAACTAGGGGATATAAAGACAGAGTCATTACCGACTGAAATGCAGTCTATGTCAAAGGATGAGCAAGAGACATATATAAATAAAAAAATAGCTGAAAGAAAAGAAATAAGAGATAAAATACTGAATCTTTCTAAGCAAAGAGATGCCTATATAAAAGAGAACACTACTACAGTAGATAGCTTTGATAAAGCTGTATCTGACTCGTTAAAAAAGCAAATAAAATAATAATAAAAATCGCTGTACTTAAAGTAATATGTGCAGCGATTTTTAAAAATATCTGATCTCGGCTTCGGCTTCATACCACGGGCCTTTTTCATCTTCTCCGGTCTTAATAAAGAACTCTACTTGTACGTCATCCAAAGTAAATCCAACGGAATTTTCGTCTTCGTCGTAAAAAAAATTAATTTTCTTTAATTTTGTATTTTCTAACCTTTTTGCAATTTCAGGATAAGTATCTATTAATTCCTCTATATCCTCTTTAATAAAAAAACCCATTTCTTCAAATTTTCTAGATATTCCATTTTTAATTTTTTCTAATTTTTCCGAATTCATAATCTCAACCCGCTTTTAATTCCCTTGACAAACTTAAGAAAAAATAAAATGAATTTTATTTTTCGAATCTCAAAAGGGATTTTTTTTAATGCTTTCTCCATTTGTATTTCTATTTCATGTTCAGTCATAGATTTTCACCTCACAAATATCCGGAATAATTTAAAATAATTTTTTATTGGGTTTTTATATTTATGAATAGATTATATTCTTTTTTATAACAAAAAACAATCTAATTTTGTAAAATATATATTATTTTATTGCCGGTATTCAAAGTTTATAATTTTTTATAAAATAAAATTATAAACCTGATATTCTTAAAAATTTGGTTATATATATTGTAAATTAAAATTTCGTTGATTTATAAATTAAAATTTATGAAAAAAATAATTGACATATCAAAAAAAATAATTTAAAATACATTGCAATATAAAATTATATAATAAGTTTTTAAAAAAAAATAGATTAATAAAATGGTTCATAACAGCTTGTTTTAAACATAAAAGTTTTTTTAGGAGGTATTGATGTCAAAATTGGATCAAAGCAAAACACCTTTATTTTCAGTTCTAAAAGATGTTTACGTCAAGAGAGATATTTTGCCTTTTCATGTTCCGGGACATAAGAGAGGTAAAGGCGCAGATAAGGAATTTCATAAATTTATGGGAAATGGCCCTTTTACGATGGACGTAACAATTTTCGATATGGTTGATGGCCTTCATCACCCGACGAGCTGCATAAGGGAAGCTTTGGAGTTGGCAGCTGATGCATATGGTGTAAAAAAGAGCTTTTTTGCTGTGAACGGAACATCCGGCGCTATACAAGTTATGATAATGTCTGTTATGAATGCCGGAGATACAATTTTGGTACCTAGAAACGTACATAAATCAGTATCTGCAGGAATTATTTTAAGTGGTGCAGAACCTGTATACGTCAACCCGGAAATAAATGAAAACCTCGGAATAGCTAACGGTATTAGTCCCAAGGCTATAGAAAATACATTGAAACAACATCCTGATATAAAGGCAGTTCTTATAATAAATCCGACTTATTATGGAGTAACTACAGATATTAAAAAAATTGCTGAAATAGTGCATAGCTATGATATCCCACTTCTTGTGGATGAGGCTCATGGACCACATTTACATTTTCATGATGAGCTACCTATCTCTGCTATGGACGCAGGGGCTGATATCTGTGCTCAGAGTACTCATAAGATAATCGGTGCATTGACTCAGATGTCTATGATACATGTAAATTCAGATAGAATCGATATAAATAGAGTTCAACAAACTCTCAATCTTTTGAGCACGACATCACCTTCTTATCCATTGATGGCATCTCTCGATTGTGCCAGGAGGCAGATAGCTACAGAAGGCAGAGAGCTTTTGGATAATGCTATAAATCTGGCTAAGCGCTTTCGTAGAGAAGTAAATAGAATACCGGGATTTTATTGTTTTGGAAAAGAATTGGCCGGACAAGATGGGTTTTTTGGATTTGACCCCACTAAAATTACTATTACAGCAAAGGATTTGGGGTTGACCGGTGCCGAACTGGAACGTATACTTGTGGATGAATACAATATACAAATGGAATTATCTGATTTTTACAATGTCTTAGGTCTTATCACTATCGGAGATACCGATGAAAGTATTGATAAGTTATTAGCTGCTCTCAAAAAAATAAGTAAAAAATTATATGGTAAAGAAAATGTTCTAAAAAGAGAATTTTTTAAGATTCCTTCGATTCCAACACAGGTATTGATTCCGCGAGAAGCTTTTTATAGTGCTAAAAACAGAATAAAATTTAACGAAAGTGAAGGAAAAATATGTGGAGAAATGATAATGGCTTATCCTCCAGGGATACCTATCATAACTCCGGGTGAGAGAATATCTAGAGAAATTATAGAATATGTAAATGACCTCAAAGAAGCAGCACTGCACGTACAAGGCCCTGAAGACATAACTGTAGAGTATATAAATGTAATCGAAGAGGATGATGCAGTATATATCTATGCAGAAAAGATGAAGAGCGTTCTTTTCGGAGTTCCTATGAATCTAGGTGCAAATAGATCGGGAATAGAGTTTTCTCCGGATACTTTGTGTTCTTCTTTTCCTGATACTTTCGATGAAATGGAAATTATAGATATAGAAAAACAAAGGGAAAATTTTAACGATTGGAATTTAAAATATAAAAATACGGTATTAAACACTTGTGAAAAGATTGCCGGTTCTGTTTATCAATCAGTAAAAGACGGATATAGGCCTATTATAATAGGTGGAGACCACTCGATTGCCTTGGGAAGTATCTCCGGTGTATCTCTTGAAAAAGATATCGGTGTCATTTGGATAGATGCTCATGGAGATATGAATACAGACAAATCTACAATTACAGGGAATATACATGGAATGCCTCTTGCTTTGTTACAGGGGATAGGAGACAGGGATCTTGTCAATTGTTTCTATGAAGGAGCAAAAATTGACAGTAAAAATATAGTAATTTTTGGAGTTAGAGATTTAGATTTTAAAGAAAGGGAAATAATCGAACAAGTTGGAGTAAAAGTCTTTTATTATGATGAAATAGCAGAAAAAGGTTTAGAAAATTCTTTAGAGGAAGTAAAAGAATATTTAAAAATTGATAATTTACATATAAGTTTTGATATTGATTCTATAAATCCTGAATATGCCCCAGGGGTAAGTGTCCCTGTAAGAAATGGATTTACTATTGATGATGTTTTTCACACTTTCAAATTCTTATTTAAAAATTATTTTGTAACATCTGTTGATATAGTAGAATTTAACCCGGTTAATGATAAAAATGATAAAACGCTTAATTTTGTAAATGAACTTACAAATTATGTTGTAAATCCAGATTAAAATATAGGATGTATCTATCTCATGAATAATGAGATAAGTACATCTTTTTCTTGAAAAAATTGTTGTAGTTGCATAATGTTATATAAAGAATTACAAAACAGGAGGATTCATGAAAAATTTTTTATCAATTAAAGATTTGTCAAAAGAAGAAATATATGATATTTTGGACTTTGCAAAGGAAATCGAAAAACATCCTAAGCCAAACATTCTTGATGGTAAAATCATAGGAAGTCTCTTTTTTGAACCTTCCACAAGGACAAGAATGTCTTTCATATCTGCTGCATATAGAGTAGGGGCAAAAGTTTTGGGTTTTGATTCTCCGGATGCCAGCTCAATAAAAAAGGGTGAATCTCTGAGGGATACTATAAAGATGGTAGAAGTCTATACTGATGCCATTGTGATGAGACATTCGATAGAGGGAGCGGCCAAATTTGCAGCTGAAATATCAAGGGTTCCTATACTAAATGCCGGAGATGGGGCAAATGAACATCCCAGCCAGACTTTGCTTGACCTCTATACGATAAGAGAACAATTCGGGACTTTAGAAAATTTAAAAATAGCTTTTGTTGGAGATATGAAATATGGTAGAACTGTGCATTCATTGGCCAAAGCTCTTTCCGATTTTGGATGTGAATTTTATTTTGTAGCTCCGGATATAATCCAGATACCTTCCCACATCCTTCAAGAATTGGATAATAAAAAAATTTCATACAAGCTTATATCTGAATATAGTGATATCCTTAATATTATTGATATTATGTACATGACAAGAATTCAGAAAGAAAGATTCGATAATTTGGAAGAGTTCAACCAAGTCAGCGGTATATATAAAATTTCAAAAGATAAAATAGTAGATAAATGCAAGGATGATATGATAATTCTTCATCCACTTCCCAGGGTGGATGAAATAAGCGTAGATTTGGATGATACCAAATATGCGTTATATTTTAAACAGGCAGCAAACGGTATCCCCATAAGATCGGCTCTGTTTGCTTATGCTCTCGGAGTAAAAAAATTCGATTCTTATAGGTCAGAAAATAATAATAAAATTATATCCTATAAAACTTCCAAGTGTAATAATATTATGTGTGTTACAAATTTTGAAAAAACAGAAAATAAGGTCGTTAATACTTCTTATGGAAATTTCTGTTATTATTGCGGGAAAGAAATAATATAAAAAAATAATATAAAAAATAAATAAAAAAATTAATTTTTAAAATAGAGCTACAAGGAGGGAAATATGTTTTTGGAAGATTCTGCTGTATTGTCTAATGTAAACATAGGAGGAGGCAAATATTTGTTAAAAATTGCTTCTCAGACAGCAATAAAAGCAGCTAAAGCTGGACAATTTTTTATGATTAAGTGTAAAAGTGAATATTTCACATTAAGACGACCTATCAGTTTGCATTACGCCAATACCAAAACTAATATTCTAGAATTTTATTATGAAGTAAAAGGAAAAGGAACGAAAGATTTATCATCATTTGAGTTTGGAGATAAGATTGAAATTCATGGACCTCTGGGAAATGGATTTTCTACAAATATTGTAGGTAAAGAGATTCTTGTAGTCGGTGGCGGAATGGGCATTGCACCTATGAAGCAATTAATAAGCATTTTGAAGGGAACAAATAAGATTACGTTTGTCGCAGGTGGTAGGGACTTTAGTGCTATCAAAATATTAGAATCCTTTGATTTGGAAGGTATTTCTACATTTGTTACTACAGATGATGGTTCTATCGGCCTCAGGGGGAGCGTTGTATCCAAAGTATCATCATTGCTTGAGGAAAAGAAATACGATAGTATATATGTGTGTGGCCCTCATGTAATAATGGATATTATAGGCAAATTAGCAATTGAAAAAAATATTTTTTGCGAAGTTTCTTTGGAATCCAGAATGGCCTGCGGAGTAAAGGCTTGCGTCGGCTGCTCAATACTTACTACTTACGGGATGAAGAAAGTCTGTCATGATGGACCTGTATTCGATGCAACTTCCGTTATTAATGTCAGACCAATAGAAAATACTACGGCCTGTGAAATATCTTTCCCAGATAATGAAGAAAAGAAAGAACAAGAAAATAAAGAAGAAAAAAATAAAGAAGAAAAAAATAAAGAGCAAAAAATAGATAATAAAAAATTAGAGAAAAAAAAGATAGAGAAAAAAAAGACGGATAAGAAAAAGAAAGGGGTGAAATAATGGAAAGACTTAAATGTAAATTTTTAGATATAGATTTTAAAAACCCTGTTATTACATCTTCGGGATGTTTTGGATTTGGATTGGAATATAAAGATTATTTTGACCCCAATATATTGGGAGCGATCGCATTAAAAGGTATTACTTTGGAACCAAGAAATGGAAACTTCGGGACAAGAGTAGCGGAAACGCCTGCGGGAATGTTAAACTGTATAGGCCTTGAAAATCCCGGAATTGACTATGTACGTGATGTCACTTTGAATGATCTAAAAAAATCCAATGTGAAAACACCGATAATAATCAATATAAGCGGACATAATATTGATGAATATGT